>VAZT01000402.1 GCA_005884825.1 Alphaproteobacteria bacterium | reverse complement strand
TCAAAGGCGGGCAATTCGTCGAGGTCGATCAGGGGCGGTTTGTTGCTGCGGGCCGCTTCGCCCTGCGGGTACATGCCCAAAGTGGCGCGCCGCACCGCACCCCACATCGAATTGTTCACGACAACGAACAGCACCGGCAATTTGTGCGCGGCCGAGGCGTGGTGGACGGCGACCGGGTTGCCGAACAGATGCGAGCCGTCGCCGAGGACAGAGATCACCAGGCGGTCGGGCGCGGCGAGCTTCGCGCCGAGCGCGGCGCCGCCGCCCCAGCCGAGACCCGAGGCGGTGCTCGAACCGAAATAGCTCCCCGGGAGGTTCGACCCGCAATGCTCGGGCATCAGGGTGTATTCGTTGACGAGGATCGCATCCTCGGGCTTGACCCGGGCGATGCAGGCGCTGGCCCACGCCATGTGGATCGGGCGCATGCCCGCGACGCTTTCGCGCGTCTTCTGCCAACCGGCGACGAGCGCCTCGCGCTGTTCGGCAAGCCGGCGTTGCCGTTGCGACACGGCGGAGCGGCTCACCCGCCGGTCGAGACCGGCGGCGAGTTCCGGCAGCGCCGTTGCAGCGGCGCCGGTCACCGCGAGATCGCACGGAAAACCGCGGATCGGATAGCGCGAAAACAGTGGATCGACGCCGAGATGAATGACTCGGCATTCGGGCCGCGGCGCCTCGAGGCTCGGTATCCACGGGACATCGCATTCGAGAACGATGATCGCGTCGGCGCCGTCGAGATATGGTCCCGCATCATAGCCGAGATGGCAGGGATGATCGGCGGGGATGCAGAGGTGACGCGGACGGTGCTGCACGACCGGGATCGCGAAGCGCCGCGCAAAATCGGCGAGCGCGTCGACCGCCGCCGGGTCGCGTCCGGCGCTGGCCGTGACGATCAGCGGGTTCTCGGCCGCGCCGAGAATGCCGGCAGCCTCCTCGATGGCGCCCTTGTCGGGCCCAGGCGGGGCGGCGGCAACGCGGCGCGCCGGACTATTGTAGGAAAAGCACCGCAGCGGCGCCGCCAGGACTTCGCGCGGCAAGGACAAATAGACCGGCCCGCCGGGCGAGGTAGTCGCGATGGAAAGGGCGCGGTCGATCACCGTCTCGAGCTGCTCGCCGTTGCGCAATTCATAGTCCCATTTGACGATCTCGCGCAGCATGCCGGCCTGATCGAACATTTCCTGCGCCCAGTGGATGTAGACGTCGCGGGCTCCCGGAAACCCGCTCTCGGTCAGCGGCGAGCGGCCGGCGGTGAACAAGATGGGTACATTGTCGCGCGCCGCATTGAGCGCGCCGCAGACGCCGTTCGCAGTGCCGACGCTGACATGCACCATGACCGCCGGGACCCGGCGCGTCACCATCGCGTAGCCATGCGCCATCGAGAAGGCGAGGTTCTCGTGCGTTGCGAGCACCGGCTGCGGCACCGGCATGCCGGTCCGCGCCGCCTTCGCGAACGCCTCGACGAGCGGCGCGAAATCGGTCCCCGCATTGGCGAACAGATATTCGACCCCGCGTTCGGCAAGCAGCGCGAGATAGGCCTCGGCCACATTGTCGACCGCGAGTTCTTTGCGAGGCATGAGTCCCTCCGGCGCCGATTTCGACCGTTACACGATACGTTGCTTATTTCCAAGAACAACCAATCAAGGTCGAGCACCCACCGCGGGTGAGGGGGGACGAAGCCCGAAAGGGCTTGGTGGGTGAGGGGCTGAGCGGTCAGTGCGCTCGGCGCTGCGCTTCGAGCCAGCCGATCATGATGCGGTTGAACGCGTCGGGCGCTTCGACATTTGGGAAATGGCGCATGCCCGGGATTTCCTCGTAGCGGCCGCCCGGCACGAGACCGGCGAGCCGGCGGTTCTCGCTCGCCGGGGTGCCGGGATCGTCGGCGCCGCACACGACCAATACCGGCATGCGCAACGATGGTAATTGCGCGGCGAAGTCGAAATTCATGATCGCCGCGGAGCACCCCAGGTAGCCCGCCGGCGTCGTCGCCGCGACGGTGTCGCGGATCTGCTTCCAACGGCCTGGGTTTCTCGGCTTGAAAGCATCGGTGAACCAGCGTTCCACGGTGCCGTCGGCGAGCGGCTCGAGCGAGTTGGCCCGGCGCACGGTGCTCATGCGCTCCTCCCACATCGCCGCCGCGCCGGAGGGGCTCGCCGGCAGCGTGTCGCACCACATCGCCGAAATCAGCTTGGCGCTGTGCTCGATCGCGAAAGCCTGCCCAATCATGCCCCCGATCGACAGTCCGATATAGTGCACGCGCGGGATCGCCAATACGTCGAGCGCGGTGGCGACATCGCCGGCGAGCGCCTGCATCGTGTAGTCGCCGGCCACCGGGTCGCTCCCGCCGTGGCCGCGCATATCGAGGCGCAGCACGCGAAACCCGGCCTCAAGCAACGGCGGCACCTGCTCGGCCCAGCTGCCGCCGTCAGAGGCCAGCGAATGGGTGATGCAGACGACCGGCCCGTTCTCCGGCCCGGTGAGATCGTAATAAAGGCGGCGTCCTGTGAGCGGCAACAGCATCGCTTTCCTCCTCGTCAGATGTTTCGGAGCGCCCTCAAGGGACTGCCCCCTTCAAGGGATCACCACCGGCACGCCGGCGATGATGGAATGACCGTTATAAAGAACGGCGTAGAGCAGCAGACCCGCGATGACCCGCAGCAGGCTGATGTCGCGCCAGCGCAACCGGGTGCGGCCGGCAACCAACGCGGCAAAGGGCACGTTCGATGTGACTTCGGCGAGCCGCGCCCAGTTGCTGCCGAGAGCGAGTTGCTTCTTGCGGTCGATCAGCACGGTGCCGCCGAGCGACAGGGCCGCGAACGCGCCAAAGAACAACAGCGAGCGCAAATCGCCATTGGCGATGACGTGGCTCATCGCCCACAACCCGATCGCCCACATCACCGGGTGGCGAGTGACGCGCAGCACGCCGGGAGCCGGATCATCTGCCCTGGCAAATCGCTCCATGCCGACGGTGGTCGGATTGGGGGTCGTGTAGCCGGCGATCAGCAGGATCGTGGCCAATGGCATGACCACGACCGGAATGAGAGCCGTCCACCTTTCCCGAGGCCACATAGGGATGGTGGGTGCGTGCGAATAGGCCACCAGAAGCCACGCCAAGGTCACCAAAGCGACCAGCGAATAAACGGCGAGAAAGCCCCGTTCGCCCAGCTGATCGCGCAAGGCTCCGCGGAGCCACGTGCTCGACAGCACGATGTGGCTGCCACAGAACGCAATTGCG
>VAZT01000014.1:16545-19186 GCA_005884825.1 Alphaproteobacteria bacterium | reverse complement strand
ATCTGCGAGCTGACGGCGACAAATGTGAGCCGCAACCTGATCCTCAACCCGGAAAAACCACCTTTCGATAACCGCGATCTGCGTCGGGCAGTGGCGCTGACCCTAGACCGCAAGGCCTTTATCGACATCCTGCAGCAGGGCAAGGGCGACATCGGCGCGACAATGCTGCCGCCGCCCGAAGGATTGTGGGGCATGCCGCCGGAAATGCTGGCGACATTGCCGGGATATGACCCCGACATCGCGAAGAACCGCGCCGAAGCGCGAAAGATCATGGAAACGCTCGGCTATGGGCCCGGCAATCGCCTTGCTGTGACGTTGTCTTCGCGCAACATCCCCGCCTACCGCGATCCGGCGGTCATCCTGATCGACCAGCTTAAGGAAATCTATATCGACGCCGTGCTGGAACCGGTCGAGACCGTCAACTGGTTCCCCAAGATCTACCGCAAGGACTACACGATCGCGATCAATGGCACCGAGAGCGGCGTCGACGACCCGGACCAGCAATTCTACGAAAACTTTGTATGCGGCGCGGTCCGGAACTACACCGGCTATTGCAATCCGGAAGTCGACATATTGATCGACCGGCAATCCACCGAGCCCGACCGGAAAAAACGCAAGCAGCTGGTGTGGGAGATCGAACGCCGGCTGGCTGAGGACGGCGCCCGGCCGATCATCTTCTACCCGCGCGGCGGGACCTGCATGCAGCCTTACGTCAAAGGGCTAACGACGATGGTCAACAGCATCTACAACGGCTATCGCATGGAAGACGTCTGGCTCGATAAATAGCCGCGGCATAACTTCGCTGCGCTCGCAATGACCGGAGTAATGGAGCATGAAACGGGGAGAGAAGAAATTGGGGTTTAGCCTCCGCGCCGCTGCAGCGGCGGTTGCGTTGCTGATAGCGATCTCAGGAAGCGGCACTGGGTTCGCCCAAAAACGTGGCGGCATCCTCAAGATGTACAGCCCCGACAGCCCACCCACCATGTCGATCCTCGAGGAAGCGACGCTGACTTCGCAAGCGCCGATGATGGGCGTTTTCAACAACCTGGTCATGTTCGACCAGCACGTGAAGCAGGACAGTCTGAAATCGATTGTCCCCGATCTAGCGACCGGCTGGAACTGGAACGAGGACGGCACTGAGGTGACCTTTCCGCTGCGCCAGGGCGTAAGATGGCACGACGGCAAGCCGTTCACCGCGGCCGACGTCGTTTGCACCTGGGACCTGCTGATGGAGAAATCCCAAGAAAAACTGCGATTCAACCCGCGTAAATCGTTCTACAAGAACCTCGACCAAGTCACCGTCAACGGCGATTACGAAGTCACGTTTCACCTCAAGCGGCCGCAACCGGCCTTCGTGATGCTGCTCGCCAGCGGGTTCTCGGCAATTTATCCGTGCGATGTGCCGCCGGCTCAGATGCGCCAGCATCCGATCGGCACGGGCCCGTTCAAATTTGTCGAGTTCAAGCCCAACGAAGACATCAAGGTGGCAAGGAACCCGGATTACTGGAAACCGGGCCTGCCCTACCTCGACGGCATCGAATACAAGATCATCCGCAACCCGGCGACGGCGGTGCTCGCGTTTGTGTCGGGGCAAGTCGACATGACGTTTCCGTTCAACCTGACGATACCGCTTCTGAAGGATGTGCGGAACCAGGTGCCGCAGGCGATCTGCGAGGTGACGCCGTCGGGCGGCGTCAATCGCCACGTGCTGGTCAACCGCACGGCGCCACCTTTCGACAACCGCGATCTGCGCCGAGCGATGGCGCTGAGCATTGACCGCAAGGCCTTTATCGACATCCTTACCGAAGGGCAGGGCGAAATCGGCGGCGTACTGCAACCACCGCCCGAAGGATTATGGGGGATGCCTCCGGACCTCCTGAAGACATTGAGCGGGTACGATCCCGATGTGTGGAAGAACCGCACCGAAGCCCGCCAGATCATGGAAAAGCTCGGTTACGGGCCGAACCACCGGCTGCCGATCAAGGTCTCGACGCGCGACCTGCCGGTGTACCGCGACCCGGCCGTGATCCTGATCGACCAATTGAAGCAGGTCTACATCGACGGCGAGCTCGAGATGATCGACCTCGCGCGCTACTTCCCGAAAATCATGCGCAAGGAATTCACCGCCGGCCTCAATCTGCAGACCAGCGGGCCGGATCCCGACCCGATCCTCGATCTGTTCTACGGATGCGGATCGAGCCTCAACTGGGACGGCTATTGCAATCCCGAGGTCGACAAATTGATCGCGCAGCAGTCGCAGGAGGCCGACGAGGCGCGGCGCAAGCAGCTGGTCTGGAAGATCGAACGCGAGCTCGCCGAGGACGTTGCCCGGCCGATCATCTTCTACGAGCGCGCCGCGACTTGCTGGCAGCCCTACGTCAAAGGGCAGACGATGATGGTCAACAGCATTTTCAACGGCAATCGCCGGGAAGACGTCTGGCTCGACAAATAGCTTGTGGCGCGTCGGAGGCGCCAGTGAAACGGAGACTTCGAGCACTGGTGACGACCGTGGCTGGGCTGCTGGCCCTATCGGTCATCGCGGGTACCGCATTTGCGCAGAAGTCGGGCGGCATCCTGCGTGCGGGTCATTTCGACAGCCCGGCCAGCATGTCGATGCTCGAGGAGTCGACGCTTGCGGTCA
>VAZT01000014.1:0-16507 GCA_005884825.1 Alphaproteobacteria bacterium | reverse complement strand
TGGCATGACGGACGGCCGTTTACCGCCAAAGACGTCGAATGCACCTGGGATCTGTTGACCGGCAGGGGGAATGACAAGCTGCGCATCAACCCGCGCAAATCCTGGTATGACAACCTCGATGCCGTGACCGCCAACGGCGATTTCGAGGTCACCTTCCGGCTCAAGCGGCCGCAGCCCTCGTTTCTGACGCTGCTGGCATCGGGATGGTCACCGGTCTATCCCTGCCATGTGCCGGCGCGCGACATGCGCAACCATCCGATCGGCACCGGTCCGTTCAAATTCGTCGCGTTCAAGCCGAACCAGTCGATCACACTGACCCGCAACCCCGATTACTGGAAACCCGAGAGGCCCTATCTCGACGGCATTGAATGGGAGATCGTCAAGGATACCTCGACGCGGCTTCTAAGCTTCATCGCCGGCCGCGCCGACGTCTATTTCGGTGTCACTTTTCCGCAGCTCCAGGACGTCAAGCGAGAGGTGCCGGATGCGATCTGTGACGATTTCCTGGTGAATGGCAGCCGCAACCTGATCGTCAATCGCGGCGCGCCGCCGTTCGACGATCCCGATCTCAGGCGCGCGATGTCGTTGACGTTGGACCGTCAAGCGTTCATCGACATCATGGGCCAGGGGAACGGCGCCATCGGCGGCGCAATGGAGCCCCCGCCCGAGGGATTGTGGGGCATGCCCGCCGAGACGCTAAGGGCCCTGCCGGGCTACGGCCCCGATGTCGCGCGGCGACGCGCGGATGCGCGGCAGATCATGGAGAAGCTCGGCTACAGCCCCGACAAGCGGCTGGCCGTCACCGTCGCAGCGCGCAATGTTCCGCCCTGGCGAGACCCGGCGCTGATCCTGATCGATCAGCTGAAACAGATCTATATCGATGGCGACCTCGAGCCGGTCGATACAACGCAATGGTATCCGCGGCTGATGCGCAAAGATTACAAAGTCGGGCTCAATGTCACCGAAAGCGAGGTCGACGATCCCGATGCGCAATTCTACGAGAATTACAGCTGCGGCGCGCCGCGCAATTACACCGGATATTGCAACAAGTCGGTTGACGAGTTGATCGACCGGCAATCGCAGGAAGCCAACCCCGGCAAGCGGCGGCAGCTGGTTTGGCAAATCGAGAGGCAGCTGATCGAAGAAGATGCGCGCCCCGACATCCTATACGTCCGCGGCATCACCTGCCGCCGGCCATACGTCGAGGGTCTGATCAGCATGGTCAACAGCATCTACAACGGCTCGCGCTTCGAAGACCTCTGGCTCGACCAGTAGCGGTCGGCCGCGCTGGCGGCGCAACGAATGAATTAGGGTGGCTGCGGAAATGACGATCAAACTCGGTGCCGCCGCGGTAGGGGGTGCGCTGCTCGCCGCAATGTCTGCAGTGTCGGCGCGCGATTTCGATCGCTTTTCGCCCGCTGTATCGCTCCGGGGACACCGAACGAGACGGGAACTTGCGGCAGCGCTCCTCTTCGATGTTGCGGGACCTGACCGTAGCAAGGCACCGGCAACAACCCTGATGCTTAATAGAAATTGAAGATCCTTCTTTCGCCGATTAATTCACGTCTGTCGAGTTTTACGATGCCGACTGTCAGAGGGGACTATGTTTCGGAGATCGAAAGAGTATTCACTTGAGGAGCTGCTCGAGCATCCGGTACTCGGTGTGCAAATGACAAGCGAAGGCATCGACCGCCGCTGCCTCGATCTGATGTTCGACGCAACGAGCGGCCAGCAATGTTTCGCAGAACCCGAATATCACGAGCGATTTTCCGGTTCATTTCTACCCTGAAACTCGACGCAGGCCGATTCCGGGTTCTGCTCCTCGATAACTCCGGAACGCTGGGCCCGGCGCGGGTGTTGGCAGGACCGACCCTGCCCGTCCCCTTGGCGAGAGAGTTGAGTTGGCTGCCCGGAACCAGGCTTGCGACACGTCATCGACCCTCAAGCAGAATAACGGGGTTGCCGCGCTCGAGGCGGCCCTCGACCCGGTGGCGGCGGCCAAACTCGCCAAGCTGCGGCACGTCAGCGACGATATGCCTGGGATCACCCGGCATAAGGCGCGAAACGGCTTCGACTACCGCCTGCCCGACGGGCAGCTGGTGCGCGACCTCGATGCCCTGAAGCGCATTCGTTCGCTGGCGATCCCGCCCGCCTGGACTGCGGTATGGATCTGTCCCTATCCAAACGGCCATATCCAGGCGACCGGACGGGACAAGCGCGGCCGCAAGCAATACCGCTATCACCCGCGTTGGCGCGAGGTTCGCGACGAGTCGAAATACGGCAAGATGCTGGCGTTTGGCCGGGTTCTGCCGGCGATCAGGGAGTGCGTCGAAGCCGATCTCGGGCGGCGCGGTTTGCCGCGAGAGCGGGTGCTCGCCGCGGTCGTGCGCCTGATGGAGACAACCCTGTTTCGCATTGGCAACACCGAATACGCCAAGGCTAACAAGAGCTACGGTCTGACTACTTTGCGCGATCGGCATGTCGAGATCGACGGCAGCCGCATCCATTTGAATTTTCGGGGCAAACACGGCATCCGGCACCAAACGGACATCAATGACCGCCGGCTGGCGCGCATCATCAAGGACTGCCGCGACCTGCCCGGCTACGAATTGTTCCAATACCTGGACGAGGAGGGGACCCGTCATACGATCGATTCGGCTGACGTCAACGATTACTTGCGCGAAATCAGCGGCGAGGAGATCACGGCGAAGGACTTTCGGACTTGGGCGGCGACCAATCTCGCCGCTCTCGCCCTGCAGGAGTTCGAACTCTTCGACACCGAAGCAAAGAGAAAACGCGCAGTCGTCGGCGCGGTCGAAAAAGTGGCGAAGCATCTGGGCAACACGCCGGCGATTTGCCGCCGCTGTTATATTCACCCGGCCATTTTCGACGGCTATCTCGATGGCACCTTGCTGACTACCCTGAAGGACCAAACGCAGACCTATCTGGCCCAAAACCTGGCCGGGATGAGCGCCGAGGAGGCGGCGGTGGCAGCATTCCTGCGCTTGCGTCTGGACGAACTGGAGAAGCAACAGAAGGAACCCGGCAGCTCCGCTGGGGATGCCAAGAGCGGCCGCAGCCGTTCGCCGCTTACCGATCCGGCCCGGTCATCGGAATTGTTGCACAACCAATTGAACTGATTGCGTTCTGCGTTGTTCGCCTCCTGACGCCGGTGCGCCTCTCGCTTGCGTACGGCACAAGGAGGAGGAGCAGTTGGCGAAGATCAGGGTCGCCGTCGTGGGCGTCGGAAATTGCGCCTCCTCTCTCGTCCAGGGGGTCGAATTCTATCGCCGCGCTGCCGGGCATTCGGCGATCCCTGGGGTTATGCATCTCGAGCTCGGCGGCTATCACATTGGCGACATAGAGTTCGTCGCTGCTTTCGACGTCGCCGCCGGCAAGGTGGGTTGCGATCTGGCGCAAGCTATTTTTGCCGCTCCGAACAATACCGAACGGTTTTCAAGCGTTCCCGCGACCGGAGTGGAAGTCCGCCGTGGCCCGACTTACGACGGTATCGGGCGGTATTTGAATGGTGTTGTCGTCGAGTCGCCGGCGGCGCCCGATGATGTCGCGAAATCCCTTCGGGCGACCGGCGCCGAAATCGTTGTCTCCTATCTGCCGGTCGGGGCCGAGATTGCTTCACGGTGGTACGCCGAGCAGGCGCTGGCGGCGGGCTGCGCGCTGGTCAACTGCATCCCGGTTTTTATTGCCAAGGACGCGGCATGGCGCCGCCGGTTTGAGGAGCGCGGGCTGCCGCTCGTCGGCGACGATGTCAAAAGTCAGGTCGGAGCCACCATTGTTCATCGCGTGTTGGCCAATCTGTTCCGGGAACGGGGGGTTCGCGTCGACCGCACCTACCAGCTGAATTTTGGCGGCAACAGCGACTTCCGGAATATGCTGGAACGCGAGAGGCTCGAGTCGAAGAAGCGGTCGAAGACCGACTCGCTGACGAGCCAACTCGATCAGAAGCTTTCCGACGCCGAGGCCCATATCGGGCCGAGCGACTTCGTTCCGTGGCTGACGGATCGAAAATGGGCTTACATCCGTATCGAGGGGACCAGTTTCGGCAATCTGCCGTTGAACTGCGAGCTGAAGCTCGAAGTCTGGGATTCACCAAACTCCGCCGGTGTGGTCATCGACGCGATCCGTTGCGCCAAGCTCGCTCTGGACCGGCGAATTGGCGGCGCCCTGATCGGCCCGTCCAGCTACTTTATGAAGAGCCCGCCCGAGCAGTTCACCGACTACGAGGCGCGTGCCAGGACCGAGGTTTTCATTCGCGGTGAGCCGGAAGGGTCAGCAAAAAGGTCAGCCCGTCCCACAGAGTAAAATCCCGGGTTCCGGCCAGCCGGATCGTGAATCCGTTGCTGCTGGCCAAGCCCTCAATGTCACGGCGATCGGCGTCCTCGTCACCGCGATAGGAAAAATTCAAGATGACGACGGCCCCGCCCGGACGAAGGACGCGAGCGGCGTCTCGCAAACATTGCGCGGGGATCTCGGGATCCGCGGCGTACAGGTAAGGAAAAGTGTCGACCGCCAGCAGCAGATCGAAGCTACGGTCCTGGTATCCGGCGAGATTACGGCCGTCGCAGCGCTCAAATGCGACATTCGCCAGATCTCCGCACCGCCGGCGTGCCTCCTCGATCATGCCGGACGAAATATCGATCGCGGTGATCGTGCCGACCCGCGGCGCCAGAGCGCGCTCGAGGCGCCCGATACCGCAACCGATGTCGAGCACAGCCGCATCGGGTCGCAATAGATCCCACTCGGCCAAACGGCTCACGATCTCACTCGTGGCGCGGTCGAGAATATTGGCGGAGCCGAGAGAATACAGCGCAACCGAGGCTTCCGGCGCGGCAGCTACTGCCCTGTCGAACTGCTCGCCGATTGCGGCTACTGCGTCGTCATTCCCGGAAGGGATGGCCACCAGCCCGTCTTTGGCCAGCGCGGTCACCTGCCCGAGATGATCCATGTTCGTCTCGGCCAGTCGCAGAAGCTCGGCCAGCTCTTTGCGCTGCGGCGCCGCGCCGGCGAGGGTCGCCAAAAAGGACCTCAGCAAGCCGGCATCACCGAGCCCCAAAGCAAAATGCATCAGCGTGATCTCGCCGGAAGCTTCGCCGCGGAGATAACGGGTCAGCGGAGCACGCAATGATGGTGGACACTCCGCTATGAGGTCAGCCGTCAACACTTGCGCCTCAACGTAAGGGCGGTGTTCGGCCGGTCGACTGCGCCCCAGGCATATTTGTAGGTTTCGGCGCCGCGTAGAAAATGGAATTCGTGCGCGCCTTCCCGAACCGCCTCTTCGATCGCATGAGCGACGATTTGCGTGCCCGGGCTCAACTCCGCGAATTTTGGATCGAACCCGCTCAGATACGCATAAGCGGTGCGCTTTGCAGTGAACCCGTAATAGGCAGCTGCAGTTGAATTTCCGACCCGCAGCAAATAGAGGCGAAGCATCCCGGCATCGAGCATCCTTTGTGCCGCGGTCAGGTGGAAATCCCGGACCGATGGATCGGCGCAGACACCGTGGCCAGCAATGGGCCGCCACCGGTCCTCATGCAGTCGGAAAAATTCCTGCATGAACCCCGAAACGGTGCTTGCGTCCGCTCGGATCGCTTCCACCCGGCCGGCGGCATCGGCGCGGCGGCGCGCTTGCCGCAGATCCCGCAATGTCTTGCGTGGAACCACCTCGCGTAATTCCGCCACCGCTGGGGGCAAAGCGAGAACCGGGCAGGTCTCGCCGGTGCTCCGATTTGCCATCAAAGGCGCTGGACAGCGCGCTGCGAGCAAAGCAGCGCGCGGAGGAAGCTCCGGGATGTAGCATTCTTCCCAGCCCGGCAGATCGACCAGCGAAGCGAGCAATTCACCCGCCGTCCCGGGATCGTTCGAATTCACCAACGCATCGAGATAATCGGAGAGGCTGATGCCGATCGGCAGCAGCTTGCGGCATCCTGCCTCGTCGAGCTCGTACAACGGCAGTACCGCAATCAGCTGGCCGTCCTCACGGGCGGTCAGCACGAATAGCGCTTCGTTCCCGAAACAACCCCACCAGGACAACAGCCACTCCGGTGACTGGAACGGGGTCGCATCGGGAACCTTCTGCCACAGGACCCGCCATTCCGGCACGAGCCGGTCCATCGCAACCTCTGACGTGACCCGCTCTATGCGTACCATCGCGCTTTGGCGGCAGATGGCGCTGTCGCCGCCAGTTTCCGATAATATCCAAAATAGCCCTCGACCATTCGCTCCAGCGAAAACCGCTCTCTGGCTATCTCGCGGCAACGGTCGTGATCGATACTGCCGCTGGCGTGAATAGCCTCGGCCATCTCCCGTATATCTCGAACCAGAAAGCCGGTGACGCCCGGCTCGATGAGATCGGGTAGAGCGCCCACCGGGAACGCCACTACCGGTGTCCCGCAGGCGATCGCCTCCATCGCCACCAGCGAACTCGTCTCGGCGATCACGCTAGGCATCAGTACACACCGTGCTGCCGTCAGGAAGCGGCGTTTGCGCGCAAAATCGAGATTACCGAGAAAACGCGCCAGCGGTCCGAGCCGCGGCTCGATCTCCTTAGCAAAATATTGCTCATGGTCGGGATAGGGAAACACCCGCCCGGCAATCAGTAGCGGCGTTCGGGCCAGAGCCGCCGCGTCGAGCGCATAATGGAAGCCCTTCTCAGGGCAGATCCGGCCCAAAGCCAGCGCAAAATCTCGTTTGGCGTGGCGACCCTGCAACTCCCCGACGGGTACGCCGTTGGGGATTTCCGGGAGCATCGCCTCGTTTGCCGGGAAAGTCCGCCACTGCGAGGCCGACACGCAGTTGAAATATCGCCCGGGACGGCGCTCGGACAGCGCCTCGGGCGAATAACGGTCGACCGGCAGGTGGAGCGTCACCAGGGTCGGGACGCCGGCCGGCGGCAGATACTCGGCAAAATCAAGGCCGTGGCAGTGCACGACGTCAACCGGCCATTGCCGCAATGTCTGCTCGATCCGGTGCCGATGCTCCTGTTGAGCCCGGCGCCGCAGTTCCTCGGTGAATTTCGCTGGAAGCGGAGCGGTGGCGAGCAGCTCACCGGCCGTTTTGGAGCCCGCACAGGCGATGACCAGGGAGCAGTGTCCCTCGGCCGCCAAAGCTCGGTCGAGCGCCGCAAGAACCTGTTCCGCGCCTCCGGCGGTGTCCAGGCCGACAGGCGCAAAAACATAGGCGACGTTCAGAACGGTCAGACCCATCGTGGTTAGCGCAAGCCGAGCGCCTCCAGTGCCGCGCGGACGTGACGCCGCCAAATTTCACCCGTAATGCCCCACCCCAGCCTCTCGTAGTGGAGTTCTCCCGGATGCGGCGGCTCCAAAAAATCATACTCCGGCGCCTCGCGGAAGCGCTCCACCTCCGTGGCGAACCCGGCCAGCAAGTCGCGTTGCGAAGTGAAACAGTCGATCATGCGGCGTTTTCGCAACCGATGCGCACAGCTCAGCTCTATTGTTGTGACAGGACGTTCGGCCGGCAGGAATGTTCCGGTCGCAAGCCTCGGCCCGTCGGCGTGGTATGCGGTCATCTCGATTATTGCCGGGGGCGATCTGCCGTCGGACGCGATCAGCCGGGCGGCAGCCCGCACGACAAAAGCGACCGCGTCGTGATCGGGATGCCCACCCTCATAAGGTTGGACGAAGATTGCGTCGGGCGCCTCCTGGCGCAAGCGCCGAGCGATGTGCTCGGTCACGGTTTCAAGATTGAGACAAGCTTCTTGGTCGGGAACGCCGACGATTTCGGTCCTGACGCCCTCCGCCCGCCCCGCTTCGAGCGCGGCATGCAGCTCGGCCCGGCGCGCAAGGGCATAGTCCGCGGTGCTCGCAAACCCGCGTGCCGCTGCATCCCGCCCGTCGCGCGGCGCACCGTCTGTGACCTGGAGCAACAAGGCATCGCCCAACCGGCACAATTGCGCGCCCATGCCGACAGTTTCGTCGTCGGGATGCGCCACGACGATCATTACCCGTTCTTTGAACGTACGCCCTCCCGCCAGAATTTGGAGGACTGCATCGGCTCGCTCGGTCATTCCGCCGCCGTGTGCGCGCCGAGCGGAGCAAAGCCGCCACCTGCTCGCCAATAGCGTCGCAACATGCGGCAGCAGAACTCGGCAAATTCTTCCTCGACCAACGGCGGGCTCGTGTGATGCGGCTGCAATCCGCGGTGATCGGGGGTAAAGCAGAAAGTGATCGTCACGTCGAAATCTTCGAGCGCCCGCATCTGGCGATCGAACCACATCCCGGCATTGGGACGAAAACTATCGGCCCAACTGAGCCCGGTGCGCAGATAGCGAACCCCGAGCCGCTTCAGCCATCGTACTGCATCGTCGAGCCGGTAGTCGTCGAAATGAAACCATTGGCAGATGCCCAATTCCGGCGTGCAATCCGCAAAGCGGCTGGCGGCGCGTTTCGGCGTGCCATCCTCCCGCAGTAGACCCATGTAAAAGTGGCGGTAGTAGGATGAGCCCTCAGCCTCGCGGTGCCGGGTCGTCGCGGGCCAGGCCTTCGGCAGATCGTAGAGGCTGTACCAGTGGATGCGGGGCGTCCTGCCGATCAACAGCTCGGCCGTCCGTTGCAGACCGAATTCCTGGACCTCCTCCGCCCCGAAACTCGATGCGCCGACCTCTGATACCCAGACGGGAAGACTGCCTGCGGTGGCGATCTCGGCGAGCTTTGCCGGCCACTCGTCGATCATCCACAGATTCCAGTCGAGCGGAAACCCGTGCACCGCCACGACATCTAGTCGATCCAATACGCCCTTGCCGGTGAGGTTGGCGATGAACAGCGGATCGATCGGCGAAATACCGCCCAGTACACGCGGCAGACCAGGCGCCTCTGCCGCAATGGCGTCGCCGGCCAATCGCGTCATTGTGGCAAAGCGCTCCCAGTCGGGATCCAGCTCGAGATCCCAATGCGATTTGTTGTTGGGCTCGTTCCACAGCATTGCAGCTTCAATCATGCTGCGATGCTTCCTTCAGTTTGTGAACGACCCTTGGCGGGATAGACCGCGCCGAACGCGGTCGGCGGCCGGGTCGGCCGGCACAGGAATACCTCCTCGTCGGGATTTGCTTCGATCAGAAAACCGGCGCTCCGCAGCATCGCGGCCGTGCAAGCGCGGTTCGGGACCCACCAATTCGTGTCGTCCCCGGCATACCTGTGCTCGATGAAGAACAACCGCGGAAAGCTTGGCCGATCGAAGATCGCCCTCTCGGAGAACGGGTAGTCCTCCTCGAGCGGATCTTCGCCGGGTTCACCGCGCTGCATCGACTGACAGACAAACAGATCGCGGACCACGTGCTCGCGAATCAAATCGAGTGCCAGAAGCGGATGCCGCAAATGATAGAGAACGCCCAGAAACAGCACGATATCGAACCGCTCGCCGAGCAATCCGACGTCGTACGCCGACATCTCGGCGAATTCGATTTTTACGCCGATCGTCTCGGCGGCGAAGCGAGCCTGCCGCAAATAATCGGGATCGAGATCGATCGCGAGGACGCGAGCGGCGTTGCGCAACTTCATTTGGATCGAATAGAAGCCGCCATTACAGCCGATATCGAGGACCGTCTTGCCGCTGAGGTCAGCGGGGATCGCATCGGCAAACCGCCGCCATTTGACCGCCGGGTAGTCACCGAGAAAATGGTCTGGCGCAGTCATGACCCCGCCTAGATCAATGTTGTGAAACCAAGGTCCCAGCGCTGCTGCGGCATCCCGCAATTCATCGAGGCTTTTCTTACGGCTCATCGCGCGCTCCTCGCCGCGAACCTCATGGACAAAACAGTCGAGGCCGCCTCGTCCCTGGCGTCTGCAAGGAGTCGCATCGCCTCGCGATAGCCGCCCAAAGTCCCGACATCGACATAGGCCGTGCCGGACGGCACCGCCAACGCGTCGCCGCCCGCCGCCAAATAGGCATTAACCAAGGTCCCGACATATTCGTCGTGTGGATCGCGTTCGCACCATAAACTGTGAAGATCATGCAAGACTGCACCGGGCAGCTTGAAGGCGCCCCATACCCAGCTCGACGCCGCGCCTCGCCGCTTTACTTGAATTTCCTGAACGCGGCCCTCGTCGTCGCTGACGACCGCATCGAACAGCTCCGGCCGATCCACGGGAAAGGTCAGAAAGGCGAGCCGGTCATCAGGAAGGTGCGCCAGCGCGTCCTCCGGCAGCCAGATCGTATCGGGCAGCCCGATCAGCACCAGATCATCGCGCTGGATCAGCGGCAGCGCGCGGAAGATCGCGTCGCACAGACCGGCGGGCTCGGGCTGCACGACATAAGCGATTGCGGCCGGACCGATCATGCCGCCGTAGTACTGCAGGATATCGGATTTCCAGGGCGAAATGACAAAGCAGATCTTGTCGGCGCCAGCCTTCAGCATTCGATCTATGAGATACTCGCTGACGGCGCGCGGGCGCTCGGTCGCCCCATCGAAGCGGCTGCCGACCGGCAACAGTTCCTTCGAGAACGCCAGCGGCTGAATGCGTGTGCCGCTGCCCGCGGCAGGCACAATGCCCCACATCGCAACTATTCCTCCAACCGCGACAGCAGCATCTCCAGTTCCGCGGCGCGGCGTGCAGCCGTGTGTCGGGTGAGCACCCGCTCGCGCGCCGCGGCGCCGATCCGCGACAGCTCGGCGTCACTGCGCTCGAGCGCTGTCAATACATCTTCAGTCGTCCGAACGACGATGATCTCGCGTTCGGGAGCAAAAAACTCGTCGAGGCCCTCCCACCAATCGCTGACGATCGGCGTGCCGCAGGCAGCCGCCTCGAACAGGCGCCCCGATGGACACCAGCCGAGCGCGGCCATTGCTTGCCGCGTCACATTCAGTGTCGATCGGGCAGATGCATAGAATTTCGGATGCTCGGGCGCAGCTACGTGGCGCCAAAAAAATACGTTGGAGCTCCACGGAAAGTCGGCGGGGTATTGTGCCCCACCAATGATGAAACAGTCATCCGGACGGCGCCGGGCGGGCTCGACGAAGAGCGTTTCGAGGGCCCTCTGACGATCGGCTGCATAGGTCCCGAGATAGGACAGCGTGGCGCGCGGTCCTTCCTGCGCGGCCGGCTGGTAGTGATCCGGATCGACGCTGCCATACAACGGCGCTACCCTCCTCGCGCCAAGCCGGTTGCGCAGCCCGGTCAACGCCGCACCTCCCGTATAGCTCAGCACGAGGTCGAACGGCGCGAGGCCATCGGGTCCGATATAGGGGACCGCCCGGCCTTTGGCGAGCTGCGACAAGGTCACCGGCGTGTCGAGGTCATAAAACAGATGAAGTGCCGGCGCATCGAGAACCACTTCAGTAGCGGCGGGCGCATCTGGGCAGTACGAGGTGACGATAGCCGCGTCGGCTCCGGCCAGTTCTCGTTTCGCCTCAGGCAGCACCTCCTCCCAGTGATCGTACAAAACCAGCCGGCCGCCTTGGAGGACTGTGAGGTCGCGGTTCTGGGCATAGTAGGGCACATGGCGCTCGAAGAACACGGTGTAATGGCCGAGCGCGCCAAACGCGCGGATCAGCGCCCGCCACAATACGGCGTGGCCGTTACCCCAGGAGGAGCTGACGGCGAGGCCGAAGATCACCAGTTTCATTGCGACCCCGGCAAGCTATCCCGCCGCGGCGACCCGGCGCGGCGCACGACGCCCGAGGAGCTCCTCGACATAACCTTCGAGAGCGAGGGCGCGGTGAGCTGCCGTGTGCCGGGCGAGCACATGTTCGCGCGCCCGGATCGCGAGCCGCCGCCGCTCGCGGTCGGGAAAATCGCGGAGGTAGGAGAGCACCTCCTGCGATGACCGCGCGACGAGGCGGCGCGCGTGACGCTGAGGGTAAAACGCTGACTCGAGTAAAACCACCCGTGGCGGCCGGGGCCGACATGTTCTAAGCGCTCGATATTGGCCGGCCACGAGATTTCGGCAGGATAGAGGGGGCCGGCTACTGCGAAAAGCTCCTTCGGACAGTAGCGGGCGGCGCCGCACATCAACTCTTCGAGGGCCGGCTGGCGGTCAGCGCTGTAGGTGCCGAGATAACCCATGTCCCAGACCGGGTCTGTGGCGGTCGGCGTATGGCGGTCGGGATCGACCGAGCAATAAAGCACTCGCGCTGCGCGCGCATGGTAGCGACGTTCGAGCACCTGCAATGCGCCGCCGCCGGTGAAGGAAAGGTAGAGATCGAAGCCGGCCACTAGCTCGGGGTTGACGTAAGGGCAATTACCCTTTGCAAGGCTCGCCAGAGTGACCGGAGTATCGATGTCGTAAAACGCGACAATCCCGGAGCCAATCGATTGGACAAGCACGCCAACCCCAATGCCTTCGGGAACATAGGACCCGATGATGACGAGATCGGCATCCGCCAGGGCACTGCGCCAGCGCCCCCGGAGCTCGTCGATGCTGTGATAGAGATGAACGGATCCGGGTGGGAGATCACCCGCATCCCGGTTGGCTCGGTACCAAGGCATGTCGCGTTCGAGAAACAACACATTGTGACCGCGTTGCGAAAGGGCCCGGACGAGACTTCGGTAGGTCGTCGCGTGGCCGTTGCCCCAGGACGACGTGATCGACAGACCGAGAATGACGATGCGTAGCCGTCGCATTGGCGGCGACAATGCTGCTGGAATCACGCCGATCCGCCCTCCAACGCCAATTCCAAGAGGTCGACGCGCCGTTCATAAGTATGCTCGGCAAGAGCGCGGGCCAGGGCGGCCTCTCCGATCCGCCGCGCATCCCTCAGTGTGAGCTTCGCCAGGATCTCCGCGACAGCCGGACCGTTGGGAGCCACCAGAATCTCTCGGCCCGGCTCGAAGAATTGGCCGATGCCCTCCCACGCATCGGTGATGATGCAGGAGCCGGCGCCGGCTGCCTCAAAAACCCGGGTTGCGGGGCTGTATCCGTAAGCCGCCATGCTGTCGCGGCTGACATTCAGTATCGCGCGTGCCGATGCATTGAAGGCGTTGTGATCACGCGTATAGACATGACCGAGATTGGCGACGTTGAGCGGCAACGGCTTGTCCGACCAGCCATTGCCGCCGAGCACAAACCGTTGCTGCGGCAGATCGGCTGCCACCGCAAGGAAGAACTCCTCGATCCGCCGCTCGCGATCCGGCAAGCGATTGGCGATCAGCCCGAGATCGCAGGCAAATCGCGCCTCCGGCGCCACCGGATAGTGCGTCGCCGGATCGAGGCCGTTGTAGATCGGCACGCAGTCTCGCGCACCGAAGCGCTGATAGGCCGCCACCACCGGCGGTCCGCCGCCATAGGTCAGGATCATGTCGTATGACGGGATCAGCTGGCGGAACGGATCCTCGGGATCTGCCCCAACCCGATCCAGCGTCGCCGGCGCATCGACGTCCCAGAACACGGCAAGCGCGCCCGGCCGCTTGGTCGCCGGCACTTGCGCCTCCAGCAATGCGTCGAACACGCCGATACCGCTGGCCTTCACAATGAGGTCGCAGCGCCGGGCCTCGTCCAACGCATTCAGCACGCCATCAGTGCGGTCGACCGGGTAGACCACCACCCGCGCCCAACTCGGGTTGGGAATGTCCCGATGCGCCTGGCGGTCGAATGCGTCGGGTTCGTAAAAAGTGATGCGGTGACCGCGCGCGGCGAGCGCCCGCAATATGCCTCGGTAATAGGTCGCAGCGCCATTCCAATAGGCCGATACCAGGCTCGAGCCAAAGAACGCGAGCGACAGTCGTCTCATTGCGCTGCAACGGTCTGTGGTGGACAGAAATCACAGCCGAGAGCCCGACAGATGATCAAGAGCTCGTCGACGCGGTGGGCACAGCTGTGACGAGCCTCAATGGTCGCGCGGCCATGTTCGGAGAGTGCTGCGCCGAGCTCCGGATCGTTCCGGATTGAGTCGAGGCGGCCGCGCATCTCGATGCCGCTGCGGGCGACCAGAAAGTCTTGGCCGGGCGTGAACAGCCCCTCGGTATCTTCCCATGGCGCGCAGACCAGCGGAATCCCACAAGCCAGAGCCTCGAACACGCGGATGGTCGGGATCCCGGGCAACATCCGAACATATGGCCGTCGCGGTATATGGACGGTTGCGACGGCCCCGGCAAACGCCTCGGGAACCCGGAAATTCGGCAGGTACCCGGCGAATTCTACGCCCGCTTGGGCAAGCGCCTGCCGCGCGTCAGGGGGATATCGTACCCCGTGCACGCGTGCCGAAAGGCCAAGCGAGGCGAGGCCGGGGCCCAAACACTCGAAGATCGGCGGCCTCGTGCCAAGTGAAAGCGTGCCGTGCCCAGCCCTGCCGGACATAGGCTTCGCGCAGGACCTCCCCGAAGGCCAGCACCGCATCAAAACCGTCGAGATGCGCAGCCGGCATGGAAGCCGGCGCGCTCACCGCGCGGTGGTGCGTATCATGGAACAGCAGCAAATACGAACTAGCGGATTTCCGGTGCGCGGCGATGCGGGCGATAAGCTCCGGCTCGTTCCACTCGTGCACCAGAACGAGATCCGCACCCTCCAGTGCCCGATCGACATCGAGCCGAGCCGGGTCATAGATTGCCAACGGCAGTGGCGGGTAGGACTCGCGCCAGGCCTCGAGAGCGGCCGGGCCTCGGTCCTCTAATAGACCTTGAGCGCTCCAGCTATTGGCCGGTTCCAATGCCAAGACGTCAAATCCGCGGTGCCCGCACTCGCTCAATATGCCGCGCAGGAAATGCGTGTTGCCATGGTTCCAGTCCGAGCGCAACGAATGGCAAAACAGAACGATTTTCGGCATCAAGCGGTCTCCAGACGAGTGGAGTTCCGCATCATCTCGTGGTAGAGCGCTGCATAGGCCTGTGCCATCCTATCCAGCGTAAAGCGCCGGGCGCGGTCTTGCGCGGTGGCTGCCAGCCGAGTTCGCATTTTGGGATTGGCGATCAGAGCGTTGATGGCGGCGCGGAGCGCCGCCGAATTTTCGGGGTCGATGAAGAGGGCCGCGTCACTCCAATTCTCACGCAACGAGCGGATGTCGCCGAGCACCAGCGCGCATCCGGCTGCGGCCGCTTCGAGGACCGCGAGGCCAAAGGGCTCGTACCGAGCCGGCGCTGTAAAAATCTCCGCGCTGCCAAGACGGCGCGCCAGTTCCGCTGTCGTCAAAAGGCCGAGCAGTTCGACATTGGCGAAGCTCGCCACGCCGCCATCGGGGTGTTCGATATCTCCGGCTATTTCGACCGGCCAAAGAAGCCCCGGCGCGGCCGCATCCAGAACGGCGAGGTTTTTTGCGGCGTCCCACAATCTGCCCGCGGCCAGCACGACAGGCCGCTTATCGAGTGCAGCGAAGGCGGTGGGCTCGATCCCGTTCGGGATCACTGTGGCGCGGCTCGCCAGCGGCACGTAATGGCGCTCGAGATCCTCGAGAACGGCGGCGGTCGGCACGACGACGCGGGCGGCCGCGGCGAGCCCGCCGATTACCCGTCTGCGATATGCGGCCCAGTCCAGCGGCACGGGACATTTGTGAACCGCCTCCCACCAGGAGAGCACGTCCGAATGTGCGACGACAACTACGGGGCGGTCGACGCCAAGCCGGGCATGCGCATATCCGTTTACGTGGACCACATCGACTTCGTGCCGTTCGATCAGGTCCATGAGCCAGTCGCGGCTCTCCGTAAAATCAACTACTCCGTCCGCCATCCACTCGAGGCGATAGTCGCTCTCGACGAGGATAACATTTTCGAGTTCGCGGATGGCGTCGCGCTGAGCTTGACGCGGCCGCGGCCCCATCGTCGCCAGCACGAACCGGGATTGGGGCATCGATCGGCACAGGCCCACCGCATAAGACCAGACCCCACCGACCGCATCCGCCGTCATCAACACCGTCGGCGGCCGATCCCTGACCTTGGGCCTTCTGATCATTATCCGGAATGCGCCTCGAGAGCGGCCAGCCGACGCGGGCGCGCATCCTGGATCTCGCTCAATGTGTCGTACCGGTCGAGGTAGTAATCGACCGCACGTTCCCACGCATTGTCGTCGGGCACTCCCCAAAGGCGACGGTAGTCCGGCGAGCCGGGATATGGGAACAACGGCACCGGATCGTTCGCCCACACGCCGGCATTACGCAGCTCGTCGCGCCAGCGCTCCACCATCTCTGCGTCGTCGCCGCTCGCGATCAGATTGGCTTGGACAAACGGGACCGAACGCTTGGCGTAAATCAGCAGCTCGGTGAGGGCCTGGGTGGAGAGCTTGCAATGCTTTTCCAGCCAATCGCGCCCTTCGTGGGTCAAGCTTTCGACACCCGCCTCTATTGAGACGCAGCCGGCAGCTCCGAGGAGATCGAGCATCTCGCGGCTCCATAAGTCGATGCGCGTCTGCACCCCGAATTGCACCGGCCGCGCCGCGACAGCCTCAAGCAACTGGCGCCATGGAAGAAAGATCTCGTCGATGAAATAGACGTAGGTGACCCCGGCGGCGATCAACCCGTCGAGCTCGGCCAATATCGTGGCAAGGGGGCGGCGCCGGTATCTGTCGCGAAAGTTTTCTTTCGCACAAAAGGTGCAGTGGTATGGACAGC
>VAZT01000401.1 GCA_005884825.1 Alphaproteobacteria bacterium | reverse complement strand
CCCGGCGGCGCTCGGCGCGGTGCTGAATGACGCGACCATCTCCTGCCTGCGCTGCCGCGTTGTCTGCGGCGGTGCCAACAACCAGCTTGCGGAGGCGCGGCACGACGCCGCGTTGGCGGTACGCGGCATCGTGTTCGTGCCGGACTATCTGGCGAATGCCGGCGGCGTCATCGACTTCCACCAAGAAACCATCGACGACCAGCCTGACGCGGTGCTCGCTTCGGTCGCGCGCATCGGCGCCATCACCCGCGACGTGCTGCGCTGCGCCGCCGCGTCCGGCGCCACCCCGTTGAGCGTCGCAGATGGCATCGTTCGGGCGCGGATCATCCGGCGGGCGTAGCGTCGCAGCACCAAGGCGCCGCGCCGCCTTTAAGGAACGCTGGACCGGGTGCGTACCCGGCCGCCTGGTTCCACCGGTTTGACGGTGTAATCTCAGTCGTCGTCGCCGATCGTCACTCCGGCCATCCGCTCAAACACCTTGATGATCGATGAGCCGTCTTCCTTGTTGAGCCCGGCGGCGCGGGCCATCTGGTAGACTTGCTGCGTCACGTTGGCGAGCAGCAGCGGCACGCCGAGCTGCTTCGCAAATGTGGTTTCGAGCTCTTGGTCCTTGTACGAGATGTCAATCGTGCCCCCCGCCACAAAATTGCGCGCCAGCATGCGGGGCACCCGGTTCTCGAACTGCACGCTGCTGCCGGTGCTGACGCGCACGACCTCGTAGATCTTATGCGGATCGAGGCCGGCCTTCTTGCCAAACACCAGCGCCTCGGCAATTGCGACAGTGGCGATCTGGCCGAGCATGTTGTTGATCAGCTTCATCGCCAATCCGTGCCCGAGACCACCGACATGGAACACATTCTTGCCCATCGCGCGGAACAGGTCCTCGCTGGCCGCAAAGGTCTCGGCTGGGCCGCCGACGATTACCGACAGGGTCGCGGCTGCCGCGCCGTGCGTGCCGCCGCTGACCGGAGCATCGAGCATTGCGACACCCTTGGCGCCGAGGCATTCGGCAAAACGGCGCGCGGCAAGCGGGTCGATCGTGCTCATGCACAGGACGATGTCACCCTGTTTGGCGGATTGGATAATCCCCTTCTCGCCAAGGATCACGGACTCGGCCTGATCGGTGGTCTCGACCATGCAGATCGTGCGATGGCATTTGGCGGCAACGGCTTCGGCCGAGGCTTCGACGGTGGCGCCGGCCGCGACTAGGGGCGCCACCCTGGCCGGGTTGATGTCGTGCACGACCAGTTCGAACCCGGCCTTGACGAGATTGAGCGCCATCGGCCCGCCCATATTGCCAAGCCCGATAAAACCAACGGTGTCAGTCATCGGCTTCCTCCTCGTGACCGCGGCGATCGTAGCACGCGGCGGCTACCGGGAAACGGCGTTAGCTCAGATGTCCGAAGGCGTGAGGCGACCGGTGGATTTCGCCCTCGCAAAAGGTGAGAGTGCGGTTGAGTTTCGAGAGGGCTCATGACGATCAAACGGACAAAGGCCGGTCACCCATCCCCGCGGGCGAAGTGGCGACTTCGGCCGGCCGCGCCGAAGGTCGCGCGAGCGCGATCATCCGATGCCGGCGACATCACGTCGAAACCGATCCTGATCGGCGATACCCGCGTGTCGACCGTAGACCAGAACCTTGCCTTACAGCGCGACGCACTGACCGAAGCAGGGTGCGCAAAGATTTTCAGCAAGCAGATGTCGGGTGCGGTTAAAGACCGCCCGGCTTTGCATGCGCGCGAATTCGCGCACAGCGGCGATGCGCTCATCGTGTGGAAGCTCGACCGCCTGGCGCGGTCTATGAAGCAGTTAATCGAAACCGTCGAAACCCTGCGGGTAAGGGTATCGGGTTTCGCAGCCTGACCGACAGGGGCGGCTAGATTTCTGGTGGCCGATCTCGGCCGCCGTTTTGGCGCTGTAACCGGCGCGGATGGCCCCGCGCACGGCTTCACGCTGTTCCCGAACCATCTGTCGAAGTCGGCGACAGCGAAGATGGACGCCTTCCTGAACCGCGTTCTGGCTGACCGCGAGAAGGATTCGCACTAAGGTCATCTTTCTTCTATCCCATGCGTGATAAAGAGACCCACATGCTGGCGCTGCGCACCAGCCGCCCGAAACCGCCCAATGGTATCGCCGCTGCGCTCACTCTTGGCCCGCACAGCGCCGCAGCGGCGGGGGCGCCATGCCGCCAAGCAAACAGCCAGACAAACCCGAGAGGCCTCTGGACGAAAAAGCTACTTCGCCAGTCTATCGTCCGTTTCGCCTGGGTTGCAGTCTCTGTGGCGGCCGTTGCCCTGGCGACGCCTGCCTTTGCAACGGATGGGATAGAGGAAGTATTGCGCGAGACCCACTGGGGAGAATCGTCGGGTGAACTGGCCCGCCAGTTTGGCGCCAATGCGATCCGGTTGCCCCGCGCATTGGACTTTGGCGACAGCTACGTCGATGTCGTTCTGCACGGCCAGACCCTCGGCGCGGTGCCGATGGTGGTTTTCTTCCAAATGGACAAGATGACGCACGGCCTTAAGCGCATCCAGCTCGAGCGACCGCGCCACGGGGTCAACCCGCCCGCCTTCCGCGCGATAGCGGCGGCGCTGCATGATGAATTTGGCAAGCCCGATCAGACTTGCATCATCCCCGTGCTTCCCGGTGCCGGGTACCAAGCGGCAGCCGAGGAGAGGTGGGTGCATTACGGCGCGGCCGTAAGCGCTATCTTTCGCGACACGACTCTTCAAGCCTTCGAGGGCTGCCTTTTCGGCCCCGCCACCGGATGGTGCGGGCTGCACGGGCAGCTATTGGTCCGGATCGGCCCGCCCGACGGCGGCGCCGATCCCTGCGCCTTGGCCAGGCACTACGGTCTGCCTATCGCGGCAGCTCCTTCCGGCACGCCCCGGTAACGAGCGTATGTGATGCCACTTTGTCCCGGCGCGGGACGCGGATGCCGGGCATGACGATTTACCCCGTGGGATCACCAAAGGAGGGATCCAGGTGGTCATGTGCTTGGCGCAGATGGCTCCGAGCCATCGGTCGCCCGGGTGCGCGAACGGATCGTGACTGCCGGCCTGCGGCACGCGGAGGCCATCGTCGCCGACGCTTCTGTCCATCCTTTCGCACCCGACAGCTTCGAGCTGGCGTTCTCGCGCTTTGGAATCATGTTCTTTAGCGATCCAGTGGCCGCCTTTGAGAAC
>VAZT01000400.1 GCA_005884825.1 Alphaproteobacteria bacterium | reverse complement strand
GTCCCTATGGCGTGAGCAAAGTGGCGGCACACTGGTTTGCGATCAACTACCGCGAAGCCCACGGCCTTTTTATCTGCAACGGTATTCTGTTCAATCATGAGAGCCCTCGCCGTGGCGAAACTTTCGTCTCGCGAAAGATCACCCGCGCAGTCGGCCGGATCACTCAGGGGCTTCAAGACAAGCTCTATCTTGGGAATCTTGAAGCAAAGCGCGATTGGGGCTTTACCGGCGATTATGTCGAGGCGATGTGGCTGATGCTGCAGCAGCCAAACCCCGACGACTACGTGATAGCGACCGGGAAGGCGCATCGCGTGCGCGATCTGGTCGAGCTCGCCTTCGCCGCGGCCGGCCTCGACTGGCGGCGCCATGTCGAGGTCGACCCCCGCTATTTCCGGCCGACCGAGGTCGATGCCCTGTGTGGCGATCCAACCAAGGCGCGCGACGTTCTCGGTTGGAAACCGCGGGTCAGCTTCCCAGAGATCGTCAAGATGATGGTCGAGCACGATATCGAACTCGCCCGCCGCGAGCGGACCGTGAACCAGGCTGGCTTTGCCGACACCGCCCGAGGCGCCGCGGTGGCGGGAAGGGACTAGTGACATGACGCCGCCGACGCTCTTTCCGCTTAACGGACGGCGCATATTCGTCGCCGGCCATCGCGGCATGGTCGGTTCGGCGCTGATCCGCCGGCTGAGGCAGGAGCACTGCCAAACTTTGACTGTCGGCCGCGATGCGCTCGATCTCCGCGACCAGCCGGCGGTCAACCGCTGGTTCGACGAGCATCGCCCGGAGGCGGTGCTGCTCGCCGCGGCGCGGGTGGGCGGCATTCATGCCAACAACACCCATCCCGGCGATTTCCTCTACGACAATTTGGCAATCTCGATAAATGTAATCGAAGCGTCGCGGCGCACCGGCGTCG
This sequence comes from Alphaproteobacteria bacterium, assembly GCA_005884825.1. GTDB lineage: Bacteria > Pseudomonadota > Alphaproteobacteria > ATCC43930 > CGMCC-115725 > AP-15. The sequence continues at coordinate 1,881 of VAZT01000400.1, read as the reverse complement.
CTAAATTGGTGTTTCTCGGCTCCTCCTGCATTTACCCGCGCCTCGCGCCGCAGCCGATGCCGGAAAGCTGCTTGCTGACCGGCTCGCTCGAGCCCACCAACGAGTGGTATGCGATCGCCAAAATCGCCGGGCTCAAACTGTGCCAGGCTTATCGCCGCCAGCATGGCTGTGATTTCTCCTCGGTGATGCCGACGAACCTCTATGGCCCCAACGACAATTTCGACCTGCTCTCCGGCCATGTCTTGCCGGCCCTGCTCGCCAAGATCGATGCGGCCGTCCGGGAAGGCCGGGATACGGTTGAGATCTGGGGCAGCGGCCTGCCCCGCCGCGAATTTCTGCATGTCGATGACTTGGCCGACGCGGTGATTTTTTTGCTGAAATCCTGGTCGGACGAGGAGCCGATCAACATCGGAACCGGCACCGACTTCACGATCGCCGAACTCGCCGAGCTCATCGCCGAAATCGTCGGCTTCAAGGGACGGTTTGTCTACGATGTCTCCAAGCCGGACGGGACCCCCCGCAAACTTCTCGACATCGCCAAATTAACCGCACTCGGCTGGTGCTCGCGCATCAGCCTCGAGGCGGGGATACGCCAAACTTACGACTGGTACCGGACCTCCGCGCGTCGCCGGAGTTGGAAGGATGGATGAGATCGGCATACGCCACCTGATTACGAGCTCACCTGTGTTGTTGATGAAGCCATTTCGCCGGCGACGCGCACCCGCACCCTGAGGGCATTTCCCGGCAGATAAGCGAGCGGAATGTCTTCGACATCGACTGTTTGGAGCGTGCCGCGCTCGGCGCCGGCGACGATCGCGCGTTCTCTAGCCTGCGCTTCGGCCGCCGCAATCGCTTCGTCGCGGCTGAGGTCGCGATAGACCTGGTCGGTTTCGCCGCTCACCTGAGCGATCGCGGCGCCGACGGCATTGGCGCAGTCGCCATGCGGCACATGGCTCACTTGCGAAACGCCAGCGAGGCGGTCGGGCACCAAGAACGCGCCGCCGCCTACGGCGATCAGTGGCAATTCGCGAGCGTCGGTCTTCATCTTATCGACCGAGTCCTCGATTTTTGTCCTCACAATGTCCAGCGCCCTTTGCACAAGATTGCGCGGGAGATCGGCGACCGCTCGTTTGTCGCCGATCTCAGCAAGGCCGGCCGCGACCGCGACATCGGTCGCAGTCACGGTATTGCCGCCGAAGACCAGTCCCTCTTCGATCAGCCGGTAACCGACGCTTTTCGGCCCGACGGAAATGCCGTCGGCCGAGACGAGGCTCCCGCCGCCAAGCCCGATCGACAACAGGTCCGGCATGCGGAACAACGTGCGCACGCCGCCCACTTCGACGACCGAGTTCGCCTCGCGCGGAAATCCGCGGCGCAGCTGGCCGATATCGGTCGTCGTGCCGCCGACATCGATCACCATCGCGTCTGTGAGCCCGGAGAGGAACGCGGCACCGCGCATCGAGTTGGTGGCACCCGAGGCAAAGCTCATGACCGGCAGCGCGGCCGCCATCTCGGCTTGCATCATCGTCCCGTCATTCTGCGTCAGATAGAGCGGAGCCGCGACCCCGCGCACCGCGGTTATGAACCCCGTGATCGTCGCCCGCGCGAGCTCGATCAGCGCGGCGTTGAGAAGCGCCGCATTCTCGCGTTCGAGGAGGCCGATGCGGCCGAGCCGGTGGGACACAGTGACGGAAGCATCCGGGCACTCTTCGGACAGGATCGCCCGTGCCCGCTCCTCGCAGCCGGGATCGAGCGGCGAGAAAATTGCGGCGATCGCCACCGACCGAATCCCGCCGGCGCGGATTTGCCGCGCCACCCGCAGCATGGCGATTTCGTCGAACGGAACGATTGGCCGGCCGTCGTAATCGTGCCCGCCTTCGA
>VAZT01000399.1 GCA_005884825.1 Alphaproteobacteria bacterium | reverse complement strand
TGCATCTTGCGTTCTCGTCGCCGTACGGGCTGATGCGAATTCTCGGCGCGATTGTTTTTGCGGAGCCCTTGCTCATGAGGGCAGGTCAGCTGTAAATGCCGGAACGCCGAGCCGTATGAGCGCAGCTTGTCGGTCACCAGCAATTTCGGCACAAATCCTTGCTTTCTGAGAAGCTTGCGCATCAGCCGCATCGCCGCCCGGCTGTCGCGGCGACTCTGAACCAGCATATCAAGGACCTCGCCTTCGTGGTCGACGGCACGCCAGAGGTACATCCGCTTGCCGGCGATCCGAACAACCATCTCGTCCAGGTGCCAGCGATCGCTCGGGCGAGGACGGCGCCGCCGTAACCGCCGCGCGATCACCGGTCCGAACTTTAGCACCCAGCTCCGGACGGTTTCGTAGGAGACGTCGACCCGGCGCTCGGCAAGCAGGTCCTCGACGTCTCGGTAGCTGAGCGTAAAGCGCAGGTAGAGCCAGACCGCATGCTGAATGACAACCGGCGGAAACCGGTGACGACGGTATGAGAGTTCCATCATCCCGTCAGCGTACTCTTACCTCCCTCCCTGGCCATCCGGTTATCCTGACAAAGCCTACCCGGCCCTACTCGACGATCGTTCCGGCTAGTTCGATCCCCGGGATTGCGGGCAATGGCGGCATCCATGCGTAGACGCCCTTGCGCACCAGCACTTCCGGCATGCTGACACCGATCGTCTCGGCCTTGACCAGGACCTCACCCTTCCGAAGCTGCGGCGTCGCGTCGGCTTCCGCCGGCGGCCGTGAGGCGGTCCAATAGCCGAGACCTACAATGCCGGCGCCGCTGATCGCGTTGCCGATCGTCACCCAAAGCAGGTTCCAACCCAAGCCGCCGAGCGTGACCGTCGGCGGATGCTCGGCAAGCAAAGCGATCGACAGCAAGGTCATATTGGCGACCGAATGTTCGAAGCCGCTGCCAATGAAGGCATAGACGCACCAGAAGATCGCGATGCACTTCGCGGTGTCGTTGGTCATCCGCGCCGAGGTCCAGATCGCGAGGCAAACCAGCCAGTTGCAGAGCATCGCCCGGGCAACGAGCTCTAGCGCCGGCGCGTTCATCTTGGCCGCGGCGATATTGAGGATCAGCGGGCTCTTGCCCGCCAGCGCCAGGCCGCCGCCCCCGGCTACAAAGATCGCAGCGAGAAAGACGCAGCCCGCGAGGTTTCCGGCCCAGGACGCACCCCAGCACGTGGCGAGGTCGCGCAGGCTCGTTCGTCGGCGCAGCCAGCCCAAGGTCATGAACATAGTGTGACCGGTGAAGAGGTCCGAGCCGGCGAAGATGACCAGCGTCAGGGCGATCCCAAACGAGGCACCCATTACGATTGGGCGGATACTCGGATCGACATTCGCCCCGACGCAGAAAATCAGAATAATTCCGAGCCCAACATAGGCCCCCGCCATCATCGAGCTGATCCAGAAGCCGACCGGCGAGCGCCGCAGAAACGCGGCCTTCGTGGTTGCTATCGTGGCAAATTGATCGACGGTCTCGAGAAACATCTCTTACTCCGGTTCAGTAGACGTTTTTTACGATCAGGGCGGTGACTTGTGGTGCAATGAGGGACTTCAGTCGATGTTTTCACCGACGGCGTCATTAATTTATAATCTGTGGGATAAGGGGGTCCCTCGTGAATATGACGATTGGACCGACGCTCTCACTTGGACAAGCCTAATCCGCCCACGCTCCGTAAAATAGTTGAGCGATTGCTCTCGAAATGTGAATTAGTTCACACTGAGAAAAAATGTTACTTAGCAGGTAACGTTACCCATTCCGATTGGCTCGGCTTGCTGATCGACCGCGAGGTCACTCATCGCACAAGCGCCTTACCGCCCGGCTGCGCTATGCCCGATTGCGCCACCACGCCGTCGTAGAGGACGTCGATTACCGAAACGGTCGTGCTCGGATTGGCGCAAGCGACTGGTCTGCCCCGGCTCCGGGGCAGCAGGTCGAATGGTGGTGAGCGGAGGCTAAGCGCCGCCGCCCCCGGATTTTGCTATCTGCTCGCCCAAACCATGATCATCGCCTGGTTTCCAATGGTCGTGAGGCTCGATCATTGCGGTTGGCTCGATACCCGCCTTGCGCGAGTTTGTTACCGAGCCGTCCGGATACAGATAGAGCGCCACGCCCATCGCGTCAGCCGTGCCTTGGTAGAAGTCCGCGGGCTTCATGTTCTTACCCTCCGCGGATAGCCTTGCATGAAAAGCGCCTGTTCGAGTGTGAGGCTCCTCACTGATCTCGAAGATTAGGGAGGGTCAATTTCCAATTCCGATGCACAATCCGGCCGGTCATGGCCGGCGCTTTCAAGGATCTGAAGGTGCTCGGGATCTTTCACGAGGAAAACCGGTTCGCACGAGACTCGCCGCTGGAGGGAGCAGGATTCGAACCATCGGTCCCCCGCGGACATGTTGAGGATGCGAATATCCGGCACCGACGAGCCTCGGCGCGCAGATGTTCGCGCAGGGGACCATCTGCAAAATGGTCGCCCAGTGCACCCAACGGGGCAAATCGATATAGAGACATTTGACTAACGTGTCGCCGATCGCCGCTTCGATATAGCGACTGCGCGGTCGCCGAGGCGGGCGGCGACGAGCGCAACGGGGCGGTGCGGATCGGCGAGGCGCCCGCGGTCGCGGACGCGGTGCCCGGCCGCCTGCTGCCCCTACGAGGTCAAGACTCTAGTCCACGGGGTGATCGTGATCTCGGGCCTTACCTGGGCGGCAGATCCAAGCGCTCCGAGGCCCTCGGTCACGTCCGAAAAGGTAAAGCATCTTCCTCAGGCACCCTGCTCATCGTGCGCCAGTTGTGTTCCGACACTCGCTTTACGTCGCCGTCAAATCGCGGCCAGCGCGAGATTCCCTGATCAGGCGAATAAATTCCCTGATGATCTGATTTAATTCCCTGCTAGGCCGAAATAAATTCCCTGTTCCTATGCGTAGGGAATTGGGTCATAAGCCATTGAATTTGGTCCCGGATTC
>VAZT01000013.1 GCA_005884825.1 Alphaproteobacteria bacterium | reverse complement strand
ACGGCGGGCCGGTAACGATCACCGATCCGAGAATGACCCGGTTCCTGCTGAGCCTGGAGGAAGCGGTCGATATCATTCTGGTGGCGATGCGCGAGGCGCGCCGCGGCGAAACCTATATTCCGCGCGCACCTTCGGCCAAGATCGTCGATGTCGCCACCGCGCTCATCGAGAACCGGCCGATCAAGACGGTAATATCGGGAGTCCGGCCGGGTGAGAAGCTGCACGAACTGCTGATTTCCGAAGAGGAATGTCATCGGGCCGTGCGCCGAAACGGATATTACGCGATAGGCCCCATTCTCCCTGAGCTGCAAAGCCATGACAGGGACAGTGAGCTCCTGAGGAGACCGTACAGTTCGGCCGACGACGTGATGACCCCGGCTGAGACGCACGAGCTGCTGGTGCGTCGCGGACTGATGATCGATCATGATCTTCAGCTCGAAGGCGAGTTCCTGAGATGAAGGTCGCGACGGTGCTCGGCACCAGACCGGAGATCATCCGTCTGAGCCGGGTCATCGAACGGCTGGACCGGCTCTGCCAGCATGTACTGATCCATACCGGACAGAACTTCGAGGCGAAGCTCAGCGACATCTTTTTCGATCAGCTGGGGGTGCGTCCGCCGGACCATTATCTGGCGGCAAAGGGCGATACCTTCGGAGCGCAAGTGGCTGCAATTCTGGAGGGGTCGGAGACAGTATTGGCTGCTGAAAGGCCCGATCGCCTGCTGGTACTGGGCGATACCAACAGCGGCTTGTGCGCGCTGGTAGCCAAGCGGCTCAACATACCGGTTTTTCACATGGAGGCGGGAAACCGCTGTTACGACGATCGCGTGCCGGAGGAGATCAATCGGCGCGTCATCGATCACAGCAGCGACATCTTGATGCCTTATACCGAGCGCAGCCGGCAAAATCTGTTGCGCGAAGGCATTCCGGGCGAGCGGATCTTCGTTACCGGCAACCCGATTCTCGAAGTCATCCGTCGCTCGGAGTCGCTGATCGCCGCATCCAGCGTACTGACGAGGCTCGCGCTCTCGCCACGGCGTTATTTCCTGGTCACGCTGCATCGCGCGGAGAATGTCGATATCGAGCCGCGCCTGCGCGCCTTCGTGCAAAGCTTCGCCCGGCTGCGCAGCGTCTATGGAATGCCAGTGATCGTGAGTACACATCCGCGGACGCGTTCACGTCTGGCGCGGTGCGGCCTGGGCGGCGACGACGATGAAATTCGACTTATGGAACCATTCGGATTTCCCGACTTTATCGCCCTCGAGAAGTCGGCTTATTGCGTTCTGTCGGACAGTGGCACGGTGCAGGAAGAATGCTGCATTTTCGGCACGCCCAATGTCACCCTCCGCGATGTCACGGAACGGCCGGAGACGATAGATTGCGGGAGCAATATCCTGTCGGGTGCGGATCCGGATCAGATCCTGACCTGCATTGCAACAGTGCTGGACAAGGCCGGGGCGTGGACGCCACCGCGCGAATACCTGGAGGAGGAGGTAAGCCGCACCGTCGTTAACATCGTTTTGGGTTATCGACACGCAAAATAGATACTCGAAGGCCAGACCGGCGCGCCCCCTTGGCGCGGTCGTGCGCCGTTCAAGTTCACCAGCGGACTCTCCATGAAGGAGCGGTTATCCACGCTCTATCTCGATTGCAAGCGAGCTGGTCCGCCGAACTTCATCGTGGACACCGTACTGCGCGGGGTATTGGGCTACCAGGATGGCGATCGGCCGCCCCGGCTATTGCGCAACAATGCACGGCTGCAGGCGCTGTTTGCAGAGCTGCACGATCCCTATGCGGCGCTTTCCTACGGTGCCGATTGGCGCGAGGCCTTTGTCGCCTCGCCCAGTCTCGCGGTCGAGGTGTGCTATATTCACGATCTGTTCCATTTGGCACGTTGTCTACTGTGGCTGCGCAAGTACGATTTAATAGTCATTTCCCATGTCGCGACGGGAGACGACATGAGCCTGTTGCTGCAGTACGCGCACCGCTTCGACCGTCGCCGCGCCCCGCTGGTCGTCTTCCTCGGTAACGAATACGACCTGTTGGATGAAAAGATCGGCTTCATCCGCGGCGTCGAGGCCGAGTTTGTGTGCAGCCAGCTCCCGATTGCGGCTGCCCACGCGCTCTATCGCGAGTGCGAGGGTAGCCGCATTCTCGCATTGCCGCACGCGCTCAACCCCAACCAATATTGCCCGATTCCGAACAGCGCGCGGCAAGTCGATATCGGCTTTATCGGCGATATCTATTGGCCGTTCATAGGTGATCGGGAGCGCACTGAGTTGATCGAATGGTTCGAGGACCACGGGTCAGACCGCGGCCTGCAATGCGCTATCCGCAAGGAGCGGGTGCCTCGCGAGGCGTGGAGCCGCTTCCTGGGTGGCTGCAAGGCGATCATCGGCGCGGAATCCGGGACTTATTATCTAAATGATCGAGGTCGCTTATTGCAGCGCGCCCGGGCCTATAACCTGTACGAGAACCAGGCCGCCGATTTCGACGAGGTCTTTGACAGGTTCTACCAGTGCGAGGAGCGGACCTTATCGGGCAAGTGCATCTCGTCCCGTCACTTCGAGCCGATCGGCACTAAAACCTGTCAGATGCTGCTGAAGGGTCACTATAACGGGATCCTCGAGGCTGATCGTCATTATATCGCCATCAATAAGGATCTGACCAATATCAACGAGGCAATCGAGCGGTTTCGGGACGAGAGCTACCGGACCCAGATGGTCGAGGAGACCTATGATTATGTGCTCTCGCAACACACTTACGCCCATCGGGTCGAACATCTATTGGGAATGGTGACGTCTACGGCGCGCGCCGAGTGTTCGACAGAAGCCTCTCGCTCGGCCACAGTTTCGGAAGGGACGTGAGGCGCCGCTCATACGAATCGCGCTTGCCCGATCTAATGAACAACAGGAACTTCGCAAGGTGCGCTTGCAATAGCCGGAGTCTGGCAAAGGGTGTCACGTCCCGCCATTTGTATCCTTGCGTTGTCGCGGATCAGCGATGATCCGCGCGCCCGACGGCAGGGCGATGCGTTCTGGGACGCTGGCTGGCAGGTCGTCGGCGTGGGCCTCCCCGGTGGCGTCTCGCCCGCGCCTGCGTGGCTGGTGGGACAACAAGGAGACGACGGGGTGGAAACCGCGGACTACCGGCGCAACGCAGGGTATTCGCGAAAATCCGATCTTTTCGGATTTTGGGCGGCGCGTATCCGCGATGGGGCCGATCTACTTGCGGCCCGTTTGGGCGGCAGTGTGGCGTGCCGGAGCTACTGGCGCCTAACCGCGGATGCCCGCGACATCTATGACAGGGCCAGCCGGATCGAAGCCGACGTGTGGCTCGCCAATGATTGGAAGATGCTGCCGGTTGCCAGTCGGTTGGCGGAAGAGAAAGGTGGCGTCTACGGCTACGACACCCATGAGTTGGCCACTGAGGAGTTCGCTGATCGCCTGCGATGGCGCTTTTGGAAACGGCCGCTCGTCCGGGCCATCGAGCGACGCTCGATTGGTGGCGCGGCGGTAGTCTCGACGGTGTCCGAAGGAATTGCCAAACGGCTTCAGGACCTCTACTCACTGCCCCGCTTGCCGGCCGTCATCCGCAACACTCCGGTTTTCGAGAGCGCCCATTTCCGGCCCACCGCAGCCCCAATCCGCGTGCTCTACCACGGCATTGTCGCGCCCGGTCGGGGCCTCGAGGCGACGATCGACAGCGTTGCCGCCTGGCGGCCCGAATTCAACCTGACCTTGCGCGGCCCGGGGGACGGCCATTATATCGACAAACTGCGGCGCCGCATCGGTGAGCGGGGCCTGGCCGATCGTATCGTGCTGGCGCCGCCGGTGCCGATGATCGCGCTGGTGCGCGAAGCGGCTGCATTCGATCTCGGCTTCTTTGCGCTGCCGAGAACCTCGCGCCACAATGAGTTCGCGCTGCCCAACAAGTTTTTTGAATACGTCATGGCTGGTCTCGCCCTGTGCGTCTCCGACCTGCCCGAGATGGCTCGGCTGATCCGCGATTACGAACTCGGCGTGACCTTTCCGAGCATCGATCGCGAAGCGATCGCCGCGGCGGTCAACGCACTCGATCCCGAGAGTATCGACCACTACAAAGGCAATGCGCTCGCGGCGGCATCTCAGCTGTGTTGGGAGCGGGAATCGAAGCATCTCGTCAATGCTTACCGCACGACGCTTCTCCGAACCCGCACCCGGGTCGCCTAGGAGCCGATCGTGTGCGGCATTTGGTTCTCGCTCGGCTTTGCCCCCGATCCCGCCAATATCGACGTGGTCGCGCATCGCGGACCGGATGGGAGTGGCTGGAAGGTGTTCAGCAGCGTTGCCGGACCGGTGGCGCTCGGTCATCGGCGGCTCAGCATCATCGACCTGTCCGACGCCGCCCAACAGCCGATGGCCTATGCCGAGCGCTATTGGATCGTCTACAATGGTGAGATCTATAACTATATCGAGCTGCGCGAAGAGCTCGAGGCGGGCGGGCATCGCTTCCGCACTCAATCCGATACGGAGGTGCTTCTGGCTGCCTTGGTGCGGTGGGGTGAGGCCGCCCTCGGCCGTCTCGTCGGCATGTTCGCTTTCGTCGTATGGGACGCCGCCGCGCAGACGATCTTCGCCGCGCGCGACTCCTTTGGCATCAAGCCGCTCTATGTCTTCGCCACGCCTCAAGGTGTCGCGCTCGCCTCCGAAATAAAGCAGTTCACGGGCCTCTCGGGTTTCTCCGCCCGGCTGAACATCGCCCGGACGTATGATTTTCTGTCGGCAGGCATCATGGAGCACACCGACGGGACGCTGTTCGAGGGTGTGCGCCAGCTCCGCGGTGGGGAATGTGTCCGCTTCGACCTACAGCACTGGCAGCTCGGCGAAGATCTACCAATCCGCCGATGGTATCGGATCCTGGAGCCTGGAACCCTCGACATCGGCGAGCGCGAGGCCGGACAGTGCCTTCGCGCGCTGCTTGCCGATTCCGTGCGCATCCACCTGCGCTCGGACGTGCCGGTGGGGACCTGCCTGTCGGGCGGGCTCGACAGCTCCTCGATAGTCTGCCTGATGGCGCGCGAGCTCGACGCCGCGGGGCAACGCGCCAAGGTCAACAGCGTCAGCGCCTGCTATGACGAGCAGAGCGTCGACGAACGCCGGTTTATGGAAGCGGTGGTCGAGCGCACGCGGTGCATCCCCCACTGGTGCTACCCGCGTTTCGAGGACGCGTTCGCTTTGGCCGAACGGATCACCTGGCACCAGGACGAGCCTTATGGCAGCACCAGCATTTTCGCGCAATGGTGTGTATTCGAGGAGGCCCGCCGAGCGGGGCTCAAAGTGATGCTCGACGGGCAGGGCGCCGACGAGCAGCTCGCTGGATATCACAGCTGCTTTCCCCATTACTTTGCCGACCTGATCAGGCGGCGACAATTTGCCACGCTATTGCACGCGGCACTGGAATGTCGGGCATGGCATGGCGTCTCGCTCGCGGAGCAGATCCGAAGCCTGCTCGTGCTGCTTGCGCCAGCGCGTTGGGTACGCTGGCTGCGGCGCGAGCGTCTGGCTGTGGCGCACCATGATTGGCTCGCCGGCGACGGGCTGCGCCCCTATCTCGGCAGCAGTGCCTTCGAAATCGCGCGAGAGAGCATCGGACGACCGGCGGTGCGCGGCATCGGCGACCTGTGCGTCGTCCTGACCCATTCTGCGAACTTGGCTATGCTGCTTCACTGGGAAGACCGCAACAGCATGGCGCACAGCATCGAGGCGCGAGTTCCGTTTCTCGATCATCGTGTCGTTGAATTCGCCATTGGTCTGGGTGACCGGCACAAGATCGTGGGCGGCGACACGAAGCGCGTGCTTCGCCGCGCGATGAGTGGAATCTTGCCGGAGAAAATCCGCCAGCGGCGCGACAAGCTGGGTTTTACCACCCCGGAAGAGACTTGGTTTCGTGGACCATTGCGTGAGGCGGTGCTGGGCGGAATCGAGCAGACCCTCGAACGCTATCCGGGGTTGCTCAACCCGCGCGGTGTGCGTGCTCATATGGCCGATATGATCGAGGGGCGCAGGCCCGTGGATTTTTCCATTTGGCGGATCATCAGTCTCGGTATTTGGGGCCGCGTGTTCGCGGTGTCGGTCTGAGAATGACGCCGAGCTGCGCCTGCGGGACCATCGTCTCACTTACGCCGTTGCCGCTCGAGGCCGATAGCCGGACGTTCCGCATCGCATCGAGCCTCGGCGAGGCAGGCTGGCGTTCGATCGTGATCGAGGGCCGGACGAGTAGGGCCGAATTTTGGGAAAACGCAGTCGAAGTCCGGTCTCTGGGACCTCAGGCCATCCGCTGCGGCATTACCTCATCAAGCCGACGCGCCCGCGGCGCGGCCGTTGCGATGGCGCGCAGTGGGCGGTTGGGAAGCGTCGGCGAGCTCGCCCTGTATCTCGGTTTTCGTGGCTGGGAGTGGTGGCGCCATTGCTGGCGTCTGCGCGGTTGTATCCCGACGGCCGATCTCTATTATCTGCACTCCTTCGAGTTTCATCGCGCGGTGGCCTCGACAGCAGCGCGCAACGGTGCCCGCATCATCTATGACGCGCACGATTTCTATCGCGGTATCGAGGCTCCGGAGCGGCAGGCCGCCTTTGACCGCAATCGCGCGGGGCCCTTTTTGGATGCACTCGAAGCGCGTCTCGTAGCTGCGGCGGATGCTACGGTGACGGTCAGTGACGGCATCGCCGCCCTGATGGAGCGAACCTTCGGCCGACGTCCCACTGTGCTCCGCAATTGTCATGACGAGCGGCTGGACCAAGCCATCGAAGTAGATCTGCGCAAATCACTGTCTTTGGCCCCGGGCGATCGGCTCTGCGTCGTGGTCGGCAACCGAAAGCCGGGAATGGCGGTCGACTCGGTAGTCGATGCGTTGGCCATGCTACCGACGCGCTTCCATCTCGCATTCGTCGGACGCCGCTATGAGGCCGACAGAGAGAGGCTTCGCCGCCATCCGGCAGCGTCCCGCGTTCACTTCGGGCGGCATGTCGCGCCAAACCAAGTGGTTCCGTTTATTCGCACGGCCGATCTCGGCCTGGTGATCTACGAACCTTATTCCGCCAATTACCGGTATGCTTTGCCCAATGGGTTTTTCCAAGTAATTGCTGCAGGATTGCCTCTCGTTCGTGGGGCGCTGCCAGAGATTGAGGCGGCGATCGGTCGCCACCCAGTCGGCGCGCGTCTCGATCGTCTCGACTCGCCGTCCTTGGCCGCGGCAATCTTGCATTGTGCCGAGGACACTGCCGGGTTGCGTCCCGCAGTCGCGACGCTCGCACGCGAGCTGCGGTGGCAGACGGAGTCACTGCGGCTTAGCCGCCTGGTAAACGAGGTTGCACACCGGCCGCCGGGCGTCCCCCGACAGACCGAAGCGGTGGCGTGAGGATAAAATGTGCGGCATTGCGGGCATCGCTTCAACCGACGGAAAGCCGATCCCACGGTTGGCTTCCTCGCTCGCGGTGCTCGACAGTCTCGTCGCCCACCGCGGCCCGGACGGAAATGGCACCTGGATCTCACCGGCTCGAACGGTCGGGCTCGCCCACCGTCGCTTGGCGATCATCGATCTGAGTGATGCGGCGCAACAGCCGATGGTGGCGCCCGGCCCGACTGCCATCACGTATAATGGCGAGATCTACAATTATCTCGAGCTTCGCGCCGAGCTGTCCCCCAATTGGAAATTCCATTCCAACTCGGACACCGAGGTGATTCTGGCGGCGTACGACCGTTATGGCACCGACTGCCTTGGTCGGTTGCGCGGCATGTTCGCCTTTGCCGTCTGGGATGACCGGCGCCACCGTCTTTTCTGCGCGCGCGACCGCTTCGGCATCAAGCCCTTTTATTATACGCTGGTGGGAAATCGATTTATTTTTGCTTCTGAAGCAAAGGCATTGCTGCCGTTTTTGCCTGAAATCGAAACCGATCCCGCCGCGCTCGCCGAGTATCTGACCTTCCAGTACACGATCGGGGAAGCCACCCTCTTCCGCGGCGTCAAGCAGCTTTTGCCGGGGCATGCGCTGGCCGTCGAGAACGGCAATGTCCGCGTCTGGCGATATTGGGACGTCTATTATGAAATCGACGAAGACCACAGCGCACGATATTTCGAGCGGCATCTTGCCGAGCTTCTCGACGACTCGGTGAAGATTCACCTGCGCAGCGACGTGCCGATCGGCGCCTATGTTTCGGGGGGCATCGATTCGAGCTTGATCGCGATCCTTGCCAACAGCACCGAGCGCGGTATCGCCGACTGTTTTCACGGCCGCTTCACCGAGTTCGAGGACTACGACGAGAGTGATTACGCCGCCGTCGTGGTGGATCGGGCAGGCGCCAAATTGCATCTCATCGACATCACCGCCCGCCAGTTTCGCGACCATATAGACGACGTTATTTACCATCTCGATTTTCCGGTGGCGGGACCTGGCTCATTCCCGCAGTTCATGGTCTCGCAGCTCGCCGCGCGCCACGTGAAGGTGGTTTTGGGCGGGCAGGGCGGTGACGAGATCTTTGGCGGGTATGCGCGATATCTGCTGGCTTATTTTGAGCAATGCATCAAAGCCGCCCTCGATGGGAATTACAAAAACGGCAATTTCGTCGTGACGATCGAGTCGATCGTGCCGAACCTCGGTATGCTGCGCGAATACAAGCCGATGATGAAGGAGTTCTGGCGAGAAGGTTTGTTCAATGGCCTCGACGAGCGATATTTCCGTCTGGTCGACCGCTCAACGGACATGGAGAAGGAGATCGATTGGACGCTTTTGGAGAAAGATCGAGTATTTGGTAACTTCATGGAGATCTTTAACAATCAAAGCAACGTCAGAAAGGAAGCTTATTTTGACAAGATGACGCATTTCGACTTTAAATGTCTGCTTCCGGCATTACTTCAGGTTGAAGATAGGATGAGCATGGCGCACGGGCTGGAGAGCCGCGTGCCCCTCCTCGACCATCCGCTGATCGAATTCCTCGCCACCGTCCCGGCCGACGTGAAATTTGAGGGCGGCCGGATGAAACACCTCCTGAGGCGTGCCTATGCCGATGTTTTGCCGTCCGCGATCGCCGACCGGCGCGACAAGATGGGCTTTCCGGTCCCATTGAAGGAATGGTTCTCTGGGGAATTGCGCGGCCTTGTGCAGGACACTTTCCGCAGCCGTCACGCCCGGCAGCGCCCATTTCTCAACGCCGAAGCCGTCGTCGCCAATTTCGAAAACGCCGGCCGTTTTTCCCGCAAGGTGTGGGGATTGCTGTGCCTCGAGCTATGGCACCAGATCTTTCATGATCGTGCCGCCCATTACCGGCGCATGCTGACGCAAGCCGCACCTTTTGAAACCACGCCGGCTGTTGGGGCTGCGCAATAAAGATACCGCGAGGATTGACGCCGATATGAAAGTATTCGTAACCGGCGGGTCTGGTCTCGTCGGCTCGACCGTAATCGATCTGCTGCTCTCCCGTGGCGACGAAGTCCTCGCGATTGATAATTTCGCGACCGGCCGGCGCGATAATATCAAACCGCAGCCTCGGCTGCAGCTGATTGAGGAAAGCATCGTCCATGAGCGCGTTGTCGACGGGCTGATAGGCGACTTTCGGCCCGACGTCGTGGTGCACACCGCGGCATCCTACAAGAATCCCGACGATTGGCAGGAAGATGCACTGACCAATTGCGTAGGCAGCGCCAACATCGCCCGTTCCTGCAAGAACCATAAGGTCGCGCGGCTGATCTATTTTCAAACCGCGCTGTGCTACGGTACCAAGCCGCTTGAGCAGCCGATCACATTAACTCACCCGCTCAATCCGGTGAACAGCAGCTATGCGATCTCCAAGACCGCGGGCGAGCATTACATCCAGCTGAGCGGCGTCGACTGGGTCACCTTCCGCCTTGCAAATATCGTCGGCCCACGCAATGTCAGCGGGCCATTGCCGATCTTTTTCGATCGTCTGGCGCAAGGGAAACGTTGCTTCGTCACCGAGGCGCGGCGCGATTTTGTATTCGTGCGCGATTTGGCCCGAACCGTTGTGATGGCGGCGAACGGAACCGGTACCGGCACATATCACTTCTCATCGGGAAGGGATGTGGCGATCAGGGAGCTATACGACGCGGTAGTTCAGGCGATGCAGCTCAATCATTACCCCGAGCCGGAAATCCGTCCGCTCGGACCCGACGATGCGCCTACCATTCTATTGGACCCGAGCCGCACCTTCCGTGATTTCGGCGAGGTCGAGTTCACACCGCTCGACGAGATCGTTGCCGAGACGGTCGCTTATTACCGGCAACACGGCGTGCAAGGCGGATATACCCATCTGCGGACCGAGCAGAAACCGTGAGGCTCCTGATTACCGGCGGGGCGGGCTGCCTCGGCTCCAATCTCATCAAAGAATATCTCGCCCAAGGCGACGAGATACTCGTCATCGATAATTTCTCCACCGGCAGTCGTGAGGCGCTGGCTTCATCGCCCCGGCTCGAAATCGTCGACGGTACGGTTGCCGACCGGCGATTGGTCAATGCCGCCTTTACCCGGTTCGCGCCAACACACGTGATACACAGCGCTGCCTCGTACAAGGATCCGAACGATTGGCGAGAAGATGTGGCGACCAACGTCACGGGCACGATCAATACCGTCGAGGCGGCGCAACACGTGGGCGTAGAGCGGTTTGTGTATCTTCAGACCGCGCTGTGCTACGGGCGGCCGGAGCGGGTTCCGATACCGGTCGAACATCCGACCCGCCCCTTCACCAGCTACGGGATCTCGAAGACCGCCGGAGAGGCTTACCTCGCGATCAGCGATCTCCGATGGGTCTCGCTGCGGCTCGCCAACATCACCGGACCGCGCCTCGCGATCGGACCCATTCCAACCTTCTATAAGCGGCTCAAAAGCGGACAAAAATGCTTCTGCACCGACACTGTCCGCGATTTCCTGGACATCTCGGATTTCCTCGCGCTGATGAGGATCGTGCTGCGCGACAATGCCCCGACCGGTATCTTCAATGTCTCGACCGGCGAGGGCCATGCGATCGTGGAAGTTTTCAACTCGATCGCGGCTTGTCTCGGAGTCGACGTTCCCAAGCCCGTCCGGATCGTACCGCCGGCCGCCGATGACGTCCCCGCAGTAGTGCTCGATCCGTCCCGCACCCGCGCCGTTCTGGGTTGGAGAGCGGAACTGGGTCTCTCCGAGTCGATCGCCCGTATGGTCCGCTGGTACGATACCCACGGGGTTCCGGTTATCCATAGCCATTTGCGCCCCCCGCCGGCGGAAGAGTCGTGACAGAATCGGCTTTTGCCGGGTCGACGATTCTTGTCGTGGGCGGTGCTGGTTTCGTAGGCGGTGCCCTCGTTCGGCGGCTGTTGGGGTTGCAGCCGCACCGCCTGATCATCGTTGATAATCTGCTGTCGGCCGATATCAGCAACGTGCCGGAACATCCCGCGGTAGACTTCGTGTTCGAGTCTATCACTGCGGATAAAGTGCTCGGAGCATTGCCGCGCGATCTCGATTTTGTATTCCACTTGGCCTGCTATCACGGTAACCAGTCGTCTATCCACGATCCGCTCGCCGATCATCGGAACAACGGATTAACGACGTTGAAATTATTCGACCGTTTGAAGCGCTTCAGCGCGCTGAAAAAAGTCGTCTACTCCGGGGCGGGCTGCGCCGTCGCGGAAAAGACGTTCGATCAGGCGAGCGCTACGGTCGAGGACGCGCCAGTCTCGTTGTTCCATGACAGCCCTTACTCGATCTCGAAGCTGGTCGGCGAGATGTACGGCAATTACTATTTCATGCGCCACGGCATGCCGTTTGTCACCGCGCGCTTTCAGAACGTTTATGGACCGGGCGAGATATTGGGTGCCGGACAATGGCGCGGAACGCGCCATACCGTGTGGCGCAACGTGACACCCACATTTATCTGGAAATCCCTGCGGCACGAAGCGCTGCCGGTCGAACTCGATTCTCGATCTCGCCCGCCTGATCAACCAACTCACGGGTAATCCAACCCCGATCGTCCTCGCCCCCGCACGGGAATGGGACCGCTCGGGCAAACGCTTCGGTGCGCCCGAAAAGGCACGCCGAGAGCTGGGGTTTATCGCAGCGACGCCGCTGGGCGAGGGGTTGCGGCGTACGATCGAATGGACCGGAGCTAACCGCGACACGATCTGCCGCTGCATGTTGCAGCACGCTCGCTTCCTGCCGGAACTGCATGACGCCGTCGCATGGCCGATTTGCGCATCCTGACTGTCGTCGGCGCCCGGCCACAATTTGTCAAAGCCGCCCCAATCTCGCGGGCGATCGCGGCCCGCAAAGGCATCCGCGAAATCCTGGTTCACACCGGCCAGCATTTCGACGCCGGCATGTCGCAAATTTTTTTTGACGAGCTCGGGCTCGAACCGCCGCGGCTCGATCTCGGCATTCACGGCGGCGGCCACGGCGAGATGACGGGCAAAATGCTCCTGGCGCTGGAACGCGTCATGATCGAGAAGCAGCCGGACCTCGTCCTCGTGCCGGGCGACACGAATTCGAGCCTTGCCGGCGCACTGGCAGCAGCAAAGCTGGAAATTCCGATCACGCATCTCGAGGCGGGCCTGCGTTCGTTTAACCGCCGCATGCCCGAAGAGATCAACCGCGTGCTGACCGATCACCTCAGCACGCTGTTGCTGTGCCCGACCGAAACCGGCGTCGTCAATCTCCGGCGCGAGGGCATCACCGACGGCGTCCATAATATCGGCGACGTAATGTACGATGCGGCATGCTTTGCCGCAGCCGCGTCTAGGCGGTCGCAAATCCTCGACAGGCTGGGTCTTGTCGAGCGCTCCTACGCTCTCGCCACCGTCCACCGGGCCGAAAGCACAGAAAACAGAGCCTCACTCGCCGAAATCGTGGAGTTCCTGCGCCGGCAGGCACGCGATCGAATCATCGTATTCCCGGTCCATCCACGGACACGCAAGCGGATTTCGGAGTGGCGCATCGATCTCGGCGACATATTGGCGTGCGAGCCGTTGAGCTATGTCGACATGCACCGGCTCCTGCGTTCGGCGGTTGCGGTCTTCACCGATTCCGGTG
>VAZT01000398.1 GCA_005884825.1 Alphaproteobacteria bacterium | reverse complement strand
GGGCATCCTCGCCAACCCGGACA
Source organism: Alphaproteobacteria bacterium (assembly GCA_005884825.1). Taxonomy (GTDB): domain Bacteria; phylum Pseudomonadota; class Alphaproteobacteria; order ATCC43930; family CGMCC-115725; genus AP-15. Next base: position 3,855 of record VAZT01000398.1, on the reverse strand, counting down.
TGCTCGAATACATCGGCACGGAGAAGGAGGCGCCCGGCGTCAGCGTGACCGGGCTGCTCTACGGCGACACGGGAAACCAGCTTCTGCTGCAGCTGGAAGGCGCGGCCTTCATCATCATCTACAACGCCATCGCAACATTTATCATCCTCAAGGTGATCTCGATCTTCGTGCCGCTGCGCATGAGTGACGCGCAGCTCATAGTCGGGGATGACGCGGTTCACGGCGAGACCGCCTATGCAATCACCGTTGGGGAGGCCGCAGAATAGCCCGCGGTTAGCTCAAAATTGCACTGCGCAAGGGTGGGCAGCGTTGCCATGCGCGTCGATCGCCGGCTCATCGAGGGTTTCGGTTTCGAGCAGCGCCGCTGCCGTGCGGTCGAGCAATCCACGGTTCTGCTGCAGGATGCCAACGGCCGTCTGAAAGGCGCCGTCGACGAGCTGGCGGACCGCCCGGTCCACCGCTTCCGCGGTCTCTTCGCTATAGTTTCGCTCCTGCGGCGCCGGCAAATTGGGCTGCAGAAAGGGGGAGCGGTCTCGGTCATAGGTTACATTGCCGAGGGCGTCGCTCATGCCATAACGCAGGACCATCGCACGGGCGATGTCGGTCGCCCGCGCGAGGTCGTCCGCGGCGCCGGTCGATATCTCGCGAAATACAAGCTGCTCGGCGGCACGGCCACCGAGCAGACCCGACATCTTGTATTCGAGCTCGGCGCGGGTCATCAGATATCGGTCCTCGGTCGGCCGTTGGATCGTATAGCCGAGCGCTCCGACGCCATGCGGAATGATCGAGACCTTGTGCACGGAATCGGTGCCCGGCAGCGCCAGTGCCACCATTGCGTGACCGAGCTCGTGGTATGCCACGACCCGGCGCTCCAACGGATTGAGCAGGCGATTGCGCTTCTCAAGCCCGGCGACCATGCGCTCGATCGCGGCCGTGAAGTCGGTCATCGTGACCGCCTCGGCATTGCGCCTCGTGGCTAGCAAGGTCGCCTCATTGACCAGATTTGCCAGATCCGCACCGGTAAAACCGGGCGTGAGTGCCGCGATCTGCTCAGGCTTCACGTCACCGCCGAGCTTTGTCACCTTTTTCAGATGCACCGCCAGAACCTGCTCCCGTCCCCTCTTGTCCGGGCGGTCGACCAGGATTTGCCGGTCGAACCGTCCGGCGCGCAGCAATGCCGGGTCGAGCACTTCGGGCCGGTTGGTCGCGCCGAGCAGCACCAGACCGCTCGCGGGGTCAAAGCCGTCGAGCTCGGCCAACAGCTGGTTCAACGTCTGATCCTTCTCGTCTTGCCCACCTCCGACGTAAGGTCCGCGGGCGCGGCCGAGCGCATCCAGCTCGTCGATGAAGATGATTGCCGGCGCGTGTTGGCGCGCCTGCTCGAAGAGATCCCGCACCCGGGCGGCGCCGACGCCGACGAACATCTCGACAAATTCCGAGCCGGAGATTGAAAAGAACGGGACGCCCGCCTCGCCGGCGACGGCACGGGCGAGCAACGTCTTGCCGGTTCCCGGCGGACCGACCAGCAGCACGCCCTTGGGCGGACGGCCGCCGAGCCGCCCGTATCGGACGGGCTCCTTCAGGAATTCCACGATTTCGACCAGTTCGTCCTTTGCCTCGTCGACCCCGGCGACATCGGCGAAGGTGACCTTGGTCTCCTTCTCGACATAGATCCTGGCGCGGCTCTTGCCGATCTGCATCAACCCGCCGAGCCCACCCTGACCCATGCGCCGGATTGCGAACATCCAGATCCCGACAAAAAATATCGCCGGCAAAACCCACGACAACAGATCGCGCAGCCAGTGATTGTCGACGATCCCGCTGTAAACGACGCCGTGTTTGTCCAGACTTTGTGCGAGTTCGGGGTCGACCCGCGCGGTGATGAAGTCCTTAACCCCATCTGGCTGCGCTTCCTTTAGCGAACCGCTGATGTAATTCTGTCCGATCGCAACCTTGTCGACCTTGTCTTCATTGAGTAATGTTTGAAAACGGCTGTACGGAATCGGCGTCAACTTGGTGCTCTCCAAGTAGAGATCCTGGATAAGCAACATGCCGAGCACTGCAGCAATGACATACCAGAAATTGATGTGGAACTTCTTATCCTTCGGATCCATGTACGCTCAGCCCTTATCTCCCGCGTAGACACCGCGAATTATAATGGCCCCGACCAACCCAGGCTGCACCATCGATTTAGGGATGCGCGCAGCCGGAAACCTTTTCTTAATTCAAGCCGGTCAGTATTGCCACTGCACGTTGTCTTCTGAACCGATTGAGCAACTACTCCGTAAAGAGAATTTTCCGTAAATTTCAAGACCGCCCCTCGTGCGGCGGAGAGAAACGGATCGCAGCGCAGCTATGCGCTTGAAAGCCGCAGGGATGCGAACACCTAGAAGCGAATACCTAAATTTGTAGGAATTGAAGGCTCAGGAGAGCCAGGGAGATTGTCATGAGGAATTCGATCGTGCCAAACGCGCCGGCGCGGAAAGCGCTCTGCCTGGCTGCCATGCTGGCGGCAGCATCGGCGCTTCCGTATCCAGTCCATGCGGCGCCGGCGAGCGGCGGCGACACGGTGCAGGGGCTCTACGACGCGCTGCTGGGCACGATGAAGAACGGCCGCATCCTCGGGCAGAGCGGCCGCTTCACCCAACTCGAGCCGGTCATCCGCCGGACCTTCGACATCCCGTCGATGACCCGCTTGTCGGTCGGCGCATCCTGGGCGGGTCTCAGCGAGGCGCAACGGCAGCAGGTCACCGACAGCTTCTGCCGCTACATCTCGGCGATCTATGCCGACCGCTTCGACAGCTATGCCGGACAGAAATTGCAGGTCACCGGCGAACAGCCCAATGCGGCTGGAATCATGGTCAGGAGCCAGATCGTCAAGGCCAATGGCGAGCCGGTCAAGATCGACTACATGATGCGCCGCAACGGCGATGGCTGGCTGATCGCCGACATCTACCTCGACGGCGCGATCAGCGAGGTGGCGACCCGCCGCTCCGAATTTGCCGCGATTCTCAAAGCCGACGGCGTCGACGGCCTGATCGCCGCCCTCAACCGCAAAGCGGACATGCTCACCGGAACGACGGCGCGATCGTTCTGACCCGCCTGCCAATCAAGGGCCGCTCGCCTGGGAGTCCGGCATGGCGTCGTAAGCATCGCCGAGGATTTTTAGAAAAAAGCCCCGCTCGAGCGGGGCTTTTCAGCAGCGCGCGGCGGCTCAGCGCGCCTTGGACAGGTTCTGGGCGACAAAGTCCCAGTTGATCAGATGATCGAGGAAGGTCTGCACGAAATCCGGCCGGCGGTTCTGGTAATCGAGGTAATAAGCGTGCTCCCACACGTCGCAGGTCAAGAGCGCTGTCTGTCCTTCCGCCAGCGGATTGACCGCGTTCGGCGTCGCCATGATCTTGACTTGCCCGCCATCGGCGACGAGCCAAGCCCAGCCACTGCCGAACTGGCCGACAGCCGCCGTCTTGAACTGCTCCTTGAATTTATCGAAACTGCCGCAGCCACGGTCGATCGCCTGGGCAACTTGTCCGCTCGGCGAGCCGCCGCCGTTCGGCTTCATGCAGTTCCAGAAGAAAGTGTGATTCCACACTTGAGCGGCGTTGTTGAAGACCCCCGTCTTGGATGAGTCTTTGGCAGTGGCCTTGATGATCTCCTCGAGAGATTGGTTCTCCATCGGAGAGCCCTTGACGAGGTTGTTCAAATTGGTGACGTAAGTTTGGTGGTGCTTGCCGTGATGAAAATCGAGCGTCTGTGCCGAAGTGTGCGGCTCGAGCGCGTTTTTCGGGTAGGGCAGGGGCGGCAGTTCGAAAGCCATGGCGACCATCCCGCGTTATGTGAAAGAGGTCAGTCGAA
>VAZT01000397.1 GCA_005884825.1 Alphaproteobacteria bacterium | reverse complement strand
AAGCCCATTGTGGCCGAGACGCACAGCACCGAGCCGTAGTGTAGGGTGCTGACTACGACATCGCCCTCATGCGCAACCTTCGGGCTGGCCAGCTTTTTCGGGAAGCCCCAGATCTCGCGGCCGCCGGCGACGCCGCGGGGGGGTCTCCCGATTTTTGCGGGAATTGTCGCAGCCCGGGCAGCGGACACAATGCTCCCACCGTCGCGTGAGCTACGCGCTCTGCGTGACGTTTGGACACGGCAGCCCCAGCGAAAATTCGCGGGGCGGGCGGAAGGTGAAGGCGATTGCTACGGCGCCGAGACCGATGCCAAAGGAGCCGATGTAGAGCCAGAAATAGCTGCCGTAGGTGTCGTAGAGCCAGCCGCCAGCCCAGGGACCGATCGCCATGCCCAGGGTCGAGGCCATGTTGACTGCGCCGAACATTGTTCCCATGATCCGGGCGCCGAAATATTCGCGCACGAGGATGGCGTAGAGCGGCATCACCGCGCCGTACGAAAAACCGAACATCAGCGCGAGCCCGTAGAAGCTCGCGAGGTCGCGCGTGAATACGTATAGGCTCACCGAGACGGCCTGGAGCGCGAGCCCGAAGACGATCATCCGCTTCGCGCCGATGCGGTCGGCCGCAAGCCCGCCGATGACGCGCCCGCTGAGCGAAGCCACACCCGCCGCGCCGAACACGGTCGCGGCGGCCATCGCCGGCACGCCGCAGTCGATCGCATAGCTGACCATGTGGAAGATCGGTCCCGAATGGGCCGCGCAACACGCGAAGTAGGTGAACGAAATCGCGGCGAATTGCGGCGTGCACAGCGCGCGCGCCACGGTGAACTCGCGGTCCGCGGGGCTCATGCCCGCCGCGGCGCCGGCAGCGCGCGGCAAAGCCGGCGGTTTGCGCACCAGCAGCGCTGCAGGAATGATCAACAGCCAGGAGAGAGCGCCCAATGTCAACATCGCGCTGCGCCAGCCGTAATCGGTGATCAGCCAGCGCGCGAGCGGCGATATCGTCATCGAGCCGACCGCGAAACCGGCCGAGATGAGGGCCACTGCAAGACTGCGATGCCGGCTGAACCAGCGTGTTGCCGTGGCGGTCAGCGGTGCATAGAAGCTGCCGGCCGCCACACCGATGATCATGCCGAACAGGATCTGGAATTGACCGACCGTGCCGGCCTGGCTCGCCGCTGCGAGCCCGAGGCCGAGCAATGCGCCGCCCGAGAGCACGACCGCTCGCGTTCCGAACCGGTCGGAGAGCGCTCCCCAGAGGAACGAGGCCGGACCCATGTACAGGAAATTGAGCAGCGCCGCCGTCGAGATGCTCGTCCGCGACCAGCCGGTCGCCGCCGACATCGGCTGCAGAAAGATGCCGAGCGACATCATCGTGCCCATCCCGAGACAGGTTATGACGATGCCCGCGCCGACGATGACCCAGCCGTAAAAGATCTTCATCGTACCTCTCAAGAGCGGGTGAGGAACAATATCCATGGCGCAGCCTTTAGTCTTTGTCTTTTAATCGGCACTCTTGCGTAGCGCCGCGCCTACCCTCAGCTACAGGGGCATGAAATTCTCGCCCGCAGACCGCGAGGCCCTCGCCGCGGCGATGCGGCGGCTCGAAAGCCCGAGCCTCGCCGGGCGGGTTGCGTCGCTCGCCGGGAAGCCTGTCGGGTTTGTGCAACGGGCATTGCCGGCCGCGGCCTCGACGGCGGTCGCCAACGTGGCGAAGCACGCCCTGGAGCGGGCGCTCGACGTCGCGTTGTACAGTCTGCGGAACCGCCGCTTTGCCGGCGGTCGCAAGCTTCATTCCGGGCTCGCCTGCACCACGGGGGCGATCGGCGGCGCGTTTGGCCTCGCTGCCCTGGCGGTCGAGCTACCGGTCTCGACCACGATCATGCTGCGCGCCATCGCGGCGATCGCGCAGCAGGAAGGCGAGGATTTGGCAGACCCGCGGACGGGGCTCGCATGCCTCGAAGTGTTCGCGCTCGGCGGTCCTCCGACTGATGAGACCGGGCTGGAGACCGACTATTTCGCGGTCCGCGCGATGCTCGCCCGCGGGCTGGTCGAGGTCGCCGACTTCGCGTTGGACAAGGGCGCTGTCCGCGAGGGCGCGCCGTTTCTCGTCCGTTTCCTGACGCAGATTGCCTCGCGTTTCGGCGTCGTCGTGTCCCAGAAGATCGCTGCGCAGGCCGTCGCGGTGGTGGGTGCCGTCGGCGGTGCGGCCGTCAATCTCGCGTTCATCGAGCACTTCCAGGATGTCGCGCGCGGTCATTTCACGGTGCGCCGGCTCGAGCGCGTCTATGGCGCCGAAATCGTGCGCGCCGAGTACGATCGCCTCAAAATGGCGTTCGCTGCGGCAGCATGAACCTGCATATCACAACGGCGAAGCTGGCAATTGTCCTCGGCTGGCGCTGCGGCTAGGCCTGATCCGAATTTGTCGAGCGTCGGAATGGGCTTCGAAGAATGACAAGCGATGCGATCGCCGTAAGTCCGCGCGGGAAGAATAGGGCGCTTCAGGCTATCGGGCTCGTCTCGGCGGCTCATTTCGTTTCACACTTTCACACGCTGGTGCTGCCGCCGTTGTTTCCGTTTCTGACGCAGCATTTCGGCGTTGGTTTTGTCGAGCTCGGTTTCGCGCTGACGCTCGGCGCCGCCGCGTCCGTCGCAGCGCAGGTGCCCATGGGCTATCTCGCCGACCGATTGGGTTCGCGCCGGTTGCTGATCTTGGCGCCCTGCCTCGGCGGCTCCGCGATCGCCTCGATTGGGCTCGTCGATTCATATTCCTGGCTGCTCGTTGCAGCGGTCCTGATCGGGATCGCCAATGCAGTATATCATCCGGCCGATTACGCCATCCTGTCTGCCAGGATCGCCGCCTCCCGCATCGGCAAGGCTTTCTCGGTGCATACTTTCGCCGGCATGTTCGGGGGTGCGATCGCGCCGGCGACGATGCTGGTCCTGGCCGCGACTGTAGGGATGAAAGCCGCGCTGATCGTCGCCGGCCTGATTGGCTTTGTCGTCGCGGTGCCGCTGCTGCTCGCGCCGGGAGTCGAGGGTGAAGCCGGCCCATCGCAGCCCGTGGCCCGCGCCAGGCCGCAGGCGCAGCAGAACGGTAGAGTGTTCAGCCCGGCCATCCTCGGGCTGACGGTCTTTTTCATCCTCCTCAGCCTGTCGACGAGCGGCATCAGCAACTTTTCGGTCGTCGCGTTGATGGGCGCCTTCGCATTGCCGTTCGCGACGGCGAACCTGGCGCTCACCGCGTTTTTGACCGCGAGCGCCTTTGGCGTGCTGGGCGGTGGTTTTGTCGCCGATCTGACGCGCCGGCACGGCGATGTCGCTGCCGCCGGGTTCGCGATCAACGCCGTCATCATGCTGCTGATCGGGACGGTCGGCTTCGCGCCGCCAGTGCTGGTCGCAGCGATGGGCCTCGCGGGCCTTCTCTCGGGGATGATCATGCCGTCCCGCGATATGCTGGTGCGCGCCGCCGCGCCGCCCGGCGCCGTCGGACGCGCGTTCGGGATCGTCACGACCGGGTTCAGCATAGGCGGCACGGTCGGGCCGATGCTGTTCGGCTGGATCATGGACAGCGGCGCGCCGCGTTGGGTGTTCGGAGCCAGTGTCATATTCATGGTATTGACTGTTGTGCTGGCATTGCTCGGCGAGCATCGGCCGATGCGGCGCCGCCATAGAACAGCCGCCCCTATCGGATCGCCCTAACGCCCGACGCTTGTTGAGCGCCGCGCCATGCTGCGCGACGCGTGCCCTGCGCGTGCAAAACCGCCGCTGAGATCGTCCGGTAGAAGGCCGCCGAACTCCGGGACGACCTTATACGCACCCCGTTCCGATTGGGCATTTTCGATCGATCGATTAAAAATCTGGTAACGCTGTTGGAGAGCCGCTTCATGGCTGTCGATGAAGATCTCGCCGAGCGCATGCGCGCCGTTCTCGGCACGACCGGTGCGGTGCGCGAAGTAAGAATGTTCGGTGGACTGTGCTTCATGCTGAACGGCAACATGCTCGCCGGAACCTCGAAGCGCGGCCTCCTCGTC
>VAZT01000396.1 GCA_005884825.1 Alphaproteobacteria bacterium | reverse complement strand
TCGCGCAAGATCCTGGCGGAGATCCTGGCCGGCGTGCCGGAGGACGAACAGGCCAAGATCGCCGCCAGCAACACCGCCCGCGTGTACAATTTCGACGTGGCAAGGCCTACTGTCCCTGCTTGAACAGCCAATCCTTCTGTTGATCGACGCGCTCGGCGTGCCCGCGCTGTCCACGCGGCGGCTGCGCCGGGCACGGCCGGCGCGTACCAACGAGCGCGACGTGGTTTAAGCCGCGCGGACAGTGAGCTTGAGGCCGAGCGCCCTTATGACGCGCGCCAGCGTCTCCGGTGTCGGATTGCCTTCCGGCCTAAAGGCCTTGTACATCGCCTCGCGGCTGATACCCGCCTCACGTGCGATCTCAGTCATCCCGCGAGCCCGCGCCACGTCTCCCAGGGCCGCTGCGATCAGTGCGGGGTCGCCCTCCTCGAAGGCGGCCTCAAGGTATTCCCTCACGTCCTCCGCGGTCTTCAGATACTCGGTCGGATCCCAGGGAAGTGTTTCAAGAGCCATCTCTGTCTTCCATTGCCAATTCTTTGGCGCGCCCGATGTCACGGTCCTGCGTGCTGTCATCGCCACCGCAGCGCAACACGACAGTCTTCGGCCCGCTGTGTATCAAATAGACGCAGTATCCGGTCCATAATCGATCCGCAGCTCCGAAACGCCGGCCCCAACGGGACGCACGTTCGCCGGGGTTGCCTAAGGACAGGCGACGGATCCGGACGTTGATCCGAGCGACGGCGGCGCGGTCGCGGAGGCCCGCGGATCCGGCCCTGCCTCCGTGTCGCCGTGTCCGATACCGGCGGCCTCTGTGCGATCCCGCTGCGTTATTGATTGATTTCGGGTTCGACGAGCCTTGCCAAGTTTCGCAGGGATTCCTGCCAACCCAGATAACAAGCCTCGGGTGGAATGACGTCCGGCACACCCGCCTGCGTTACGTCGAGCTCGGTGCCGACCAACACTTTCTTCAACGTCACGGTCACCTCTATCTCGCCGGGCAGACCGGGATCGTCGAATTTGTCCGTGTAGCGCAGGCGTTCGCCTGGAACGAGCTCGACATATTCGCCGCCAAATGTGTGGCTTTTGCCGGTTGTGAAGTTCCGAAAGGACATTTTGAATTTACCGCCGACATTTGGTTCCAGATGATGCACGGTGCAGGTAAAGCCGTTAGGTGGAAGCCATTTGGCGAGCGCGTCCGCCTCGAGGAACGCGCGATAGACTTTCTCTGGGGTGGTTGCCAAAACGCGGTGCAAGCGTACGGTGTTCGGCATAATCGGATATCCTTCTAAATCGACGGAACAGTAGGCGTAGGGCGGGTTCGCGAAGCGTAACCCGCCGAAACGAGCTCGGGTGCCGCGGATGGCGGATGACGCTGCGCTCATCCGCCCTACGGATCGCTAACTTTTCCTCGGCGACCAGCCATAGGACTTGGCGCAGGCGCCGCCCATCAGCATGGCGCGCTCGGTGTCGCTGAGGCGGTCGGTCTCGAGGAACGGCTTCACGGCCTGCTCGTAGTTGACGACCGCGTAGGCGCGCGTCCAGTCCGTGCCCCACAGGCAGCGATCGAAACCCCAGGCGTCAAATAGGCGGGCGAGCGGGTCCCAAATGTCCGGGAACGGATAGGGCTCGCGGGACAAGGTGCACGCGCCGCTGACCTTGATCACCGCGTTCGGCCGCTTGGCGAGCTCCAGCACCTTCGGGAGGTCGGCCCAGGGCTGTGGCGGCGCCGGCGGCACGCGCGGCTGCAGGATGCCGAGATGGTCGATGATGAAGCGCGTGTCGGGATGGCGGTCGATCAGCGCAGCCCCCGCGTCCACATTGCCCCAGAACAGGACATTGACCGGGAAATCGTGGCGCGCCGCCGCGCGGGCGATCCGGTCGAGACCCGGGTCGTCCGGCGCGCGGTTCGCCTCTTTCGTCAGCATGATGCGTACTCCGACCGCGCCCGGCGTCTTCTTCCAGTCGGCGATGACATCCGCCACCGCCGGATCGTCCGGATTAACCGGCTTGACGATCGCGAACCGGCCGGGATGCGCCTGCTGCACTTCCACCGCATAGCTCGCGTCGTACTGGTACATCGAAAACGCGGAGATGAAGATCGCGCCGTCGACGCCGACCTTGTCCATCGCCGCCACCATCTCGTCGCCGGTGACGTGAGGGGGCCAGTTCGGCACGCTGTGCCAGGGCCGTTTCGGCGTGTTCGCCTCGTAGGCGTGGACTTGACAATCGATAATCGTCATCGGGGACGCTCCTCTTGTGGCACGCGAGTTTGGCTAGCGCGGCGGGTTCGTGTCCAGAGGGCCCGAAAGCGCATCGAACGGCAGCGTTCACCCACGATCCGATGACAGAATACGGCGGCCCGCATCGAGCAGCATGTCGCTGACCCACGCTCCTTGCATCACATCCGATTGCATCTTGCGCCCGGCCTGGTGAATGCGGCGGGTGATTTCCTGCATTGTCTTGACGACTTCCGGATGGTCGGGCTGGCCGGGATAGCCGAGGCTTTGGGAAAAATCATTGGGGCCAATGCTGTAGAGGTCGATGCCCGGCACTGCGAGAATTGTGTCGAGATTGTCCAGCACGGCGGCATCTTCCAGCAACGCGCACACCAGCATCTGTTCGTTTGCCTCACGGTAGTACGCCGCCTTGTCGGCAATCCCGGCATTGTAGTCGGTGCCCCGGTTGGCCCCGAATGACCGCTCACCGAGCGGACCGAAGTAGCAGGCGCGCGCGAGCTGGCGGGCGTCCGCCTCGGTGGCGATGTGTGGGCCCAATATGCCCATGATCCCGCGATCGAGATAGCGCAGGATGGTTGATGAGCCGATGTCCGGCACCCTGGCGATCGCTGTCACATTGTGGCGTTCGGCGGTCCAGCAGAGGTCCTCGAGCTGGTCCAGGCCAAACGGCCCATGCTCGCCCATCGATGAAGACGAAATCGAAGTCGAGCTTCCCCAGAATGTCGATCACCCATGGGGATGGGAAGGAAAGGTTGTAGCCATACGCCTTGCGTCCGGCACGCATGGCGGCTTTGACTCGGTTGGGTTGCTTCATCTTATGTCCTCATCTGTGGGGCGACTGCGGTCTGATCGGCCCATCCTGCCGGTGTTCGGCCCGTCGCTATCGCCGAACTCTGCACCCGGAGAAGCGACTCCTCCAAGAT
>VAZT01000395.1 GCA_005884825.1 Alphaproteobacteria bacterium | reverse complement strand
GAGGTTCATTGACGGGCACTTGGTTTCGCCGGCGCCACATCCCCGTTTGATTGCAGGCGCTCGATATTTGCCTTGGCAGCCATCTCTGCCTGGCTGCCGGGGGCCAGCTGGCCGACCCGCTCCCAATCCCGGCGGGCGCCCTCGCTGTCGCCCTTCAGGCGACGGAGGTTGCCGCGTTCCAGCAGCGCCGACGCGGAATTCGGTGCTCGCCCTATCGCCTTCTCGATATCGGCGAGCGCGGGGTCGAGCCGATCGAGGGCGCGGTTTGCCGAGGCGCGGTAGATCAGCGCGTCGACGCGCGACGGGTCAGCCTTCAAGACATGGTCGAGATCGGCCACCGCTTTATCGTAGTAGCCCGCCGATGCGGCCGCTTGCGCCCGGTCGATTAACAGGTCGAGATCGTTCGGTTCCAAGGAAACCGCCGCTCCGGCCGCCGCACAGGCCCGCACCGGATCGCCGGCCAAGCCCCAGGCCTGTCCAGCCTGGTCGAGCACCTCCGCGCGCAACGCAGCCGGCGACGTTATCGCTTGCGCCAGCGCCTCGAGGCGCATCGCCGCCTCCTTGTATTGCTTCAGGCCGATCAGTGCGATGGCGGCGCAATGATCGGCCGGATGTGCGCCGCCGCGCTCGTGCCAGCTTTGCGCGAGGCTGCGGGCCTGCCCTGGACTTTGCCGGGCCAGCTTCATGCAGCGTTCATACGTCGCCGCCTCGACCGCCGCGTCGCGCGGCGCAGCGGATTGCACGGGCGGCTCGGCAGCCGTCGCTCTGCCCCACACCGCGATCGAGAGGCCGCCCACAACGAGGGGCATCAAAGGATTGCGATTGCGCGAGGACAAGCTTATCAACTTCAAGTTTGCTTAAGCGGGGGACGAGAATGAAGGGGTCGGTCGGCCCGGTCGAGCATCCCCGAGCGGGTTCCGGCGGCGGTCTGCTGAGAGCACTCGGGCACTTCTGCACCGTTGCCGGATTGGCCACATGTCTCCTGGCCGGCTTTCGAGCGGAGGCGACCGCCCAAGTGATCCCCGAAACGCGCGGGCGCCCCGCCCCGCAACTGCCGCCGGTTCAGCCGAGCCCACCCCCGCCGTCGAGTTTGACGGTGCCGTCGCCACCGCAACCATCCGAAGGTGCACCGCTCGCGCGGGGCCCGCGCTTTGTGCTCCGCGATGTCACGATCGCCGGCAACACGGTCCTCGACGCAGCGGCGATCCGCGGCGTTGTCGAACCCTACCTGGGCAAGCCGGTAACCACCGGGGACCTCGAAGAAATTCGCCGGCAATTGACTTTGCTCTACATAGATCGCGGTTACATCAACTCGGGCGTAGTGATCCAGGACCAGAACGTCGTCAACGGCGTGGTTGCCTTTCGCGTTGTCGAAGGCCGGGTCAGCGATATCGAGGTCACCGGCACTGACCACTTCAATCCGGAATATTTCCGCTCGCGCCTCGCCCGCGGCATCGAGCCTCCGCTCAATGTCGAGAATTTGGGGCGCGAACAGCAGATCCTGCTGCAAAACCCGCTCGTCAAGCGGCTCAATCTCGAGCTGCTGCCCGGCCTCGAACCCGGGGAAGCGCGTCTTCATGCCGACGTGCTCGAAGCCAGCCGTTATTCGCTGAATGCCCAGATCGCCGATGATCAATCGCCGACCGTGGGCGCAGTGCGCGGTCAATTGCAAGGCTCATTCGCCAATATATTGGGTTTCGGCGATATCCTCGCCGCCCAATACGGCCGCAGCCAGGGCCTCAACGACGGCTATGTGGGTTATTCGTTGCCGATCGCCAGCGACGATACGAGGGTCAGCCTGCGCTACGACAAAAACGGCGTCGTGGTGATCACTCCGGAGCTCAGCCGCCGTTTCCCTTTACCGCCGGCGCCGAGCCCAATGGAGAGACGGTCGTGACGCCGGTGCGCCTCTACCAGGACTGGCTCGACCGTGACGCCGAGCACGCCTTCGCCGCGCGCTCGACGCTCAGCTTCGGGATACAGACCTTGGGCGCCACCGTGATCGAAACGTCGGTTCCCGGCACACCCACAGCGAAATTCTTTTCCTGGCTCGGCCAGGCCCAATATGTGCGCCGCATCTACGAGGACTGGGAAATACTTCTTCGCTCCGACCTCCAGCTCGCCAACCGCCCGCTTTTTCAGATGGAACAGATCGCGTTTGGCGGGCTCGGCTCGGTGCGCGGTTACCGCACCTATCTGACGGTGACGGATGACGGATTTCTGGCCTCGGGCGAATTGCGGATCCCGGTCGGCCGGCTGCGACTCCCCTATCTCGCCGATTCGGATACCGCCGGGACGGTGCAAATCGTGCCGTTTTACGATTTCGCGAGGGCCTGGAATACCCTCCGGCCGACCCCGTATCCGCAACAGATCTCGGGCATCGGCGGCGGCGTGCGCTGGTATATCGGGTCCGGAATCACCGCGGAATTCTACTACGCCAAGGCGCTGCGCCACGTCCCGATCGGCACCTCGATCGAAGATCGCGGGCTCTATTTCCGGGTAACCTCGGTCTTTTTTTAGCGCGGTCACCGCACGGGAGAGCGCGGTCTGCGTCATCTCGCCCGGCTGGCGACGGCGCTCTGGCGGTCGTACCTGGCCGGCTCGACAAGTCCGACTTCATTCATCAGCTCGTCCAGGATTGCATGTCGGTCGAAGGCGGCCCCTTCGGCAGCCGCGGCGACGGCGTCGTACCACAACCCGGCCTGCGCCAAGAGAGCGGCGCGGCGGTTTGGCGGTGCAGCGCGCAGCGTGGCTTCGATTGACGGCTCAGCAGCTGTGCGAAGCAAGGACGCGCTAGCAACGATGTCGCGCGACCGCGCCTTGGGATTGAGGATGACCGACACCGACCAAGTATAGAGAACCCCCGATTCCAACCGAACCGGAAAGTCGGCAGTGCGGATGGAATACACGCCCGCGTCTCGTGACGCCGGGATGTTGACCTCAAGGATTGGTTTGGGCTGGGTCGCGGTGCTGATCGTGAACTGGGTCGGCCAAGCGACCGGCTGCGACACAAAGAAATAGAGGGTTGGGGTCGCACTGGTCGTCAAACCGGTATGCCCATCGGGGGCCAGCAGATCGATCGTCGGCAACGGGACCGTCGCCTTCACGGTCCCGCGTGACGCACCGCCGACCCGCCCGCCTGGTGCGCCGCGCGGCGGCGGCTTGTACGCCGGCTCCGGCGGCGGGCCTTCATCCGGGGCGACTGCCGGTGCGTCGTTCTGCGCGACGGCCGGCGGGGGCACCAGACATATCGCTGCAATAACGGTCGCCAGCTTCATCGTGAACCGCCGCCTCACAGCCAATTGCCGATCAGTAGGAACGGCGCCCAATAGGCTGGGTGCGCATAGCGCGGGTCGGCAGCCAGTGCGCGCTGGGCTCCTTGCAGCGCGTGCGCCTTCGACAGAGTGCCGGATTGCACGCCGCGATAAAAGTCGATGATCAGCTCACCCGTCGCTTTGTCGCTGATGTACCACAATGTCGCCAGCGCGCTTCTCGCACCGGCTTTAAGCGCGACCCCGGCGAGGCCGAGCGCCGCCCGGTCGTCGCCGGAAGCCGTTTCGCATGCGCTCAGTATCAGCAGTTCCAACGCCTTGTCGCGGCGCTCGCCGAACTTGATGCCCCGCTCCAGATCGTCCATCGTCAATTGGCCGTCAAAGGCGAGCACAAAGGTCTGGCTTGGATCGTTGCCGAACTGCCCGTGCGAGGCGATGTGCACGATATTGTAAGGCACGCGCCTAAGCTCGGCCTCAAAACGTGCACGGCTGAACTGCTCGTTGAGCAGCTCGTCTCCGCCCTCGATCTCATGCACAGCAGCGACTTCGGTGGCGACATTGGGCAGATCGACGTAACCCTGCACGCTTTTCGAGATACCGAGCACAAGAGCCGTGCCGGGCGCCGATTTTAAGGGTCTCGGATCGGTCAGGTGCAGACTGGGGGCGATCGCCGTGGCATAACGGTCCATCAGAAAGCCTTTGCCGTCGTGCAATGCTGCAAACGGGATCGTGCGCAACGTGTAATCGGGGACGATCACCAAGGTGTCGATGTGGTGAGCGGCCAACACCGCCTCCATCGGGCGGATGAGTTGGTCGTAGAGCTGCCGGGCGGGCACCAGGTATTCGTTCGTCGTGCGCTTCTCCAGCAAAGCGCGGAAGTACTGAACCTCGTCACGCAGGGTGGTTTCGGGGATGGGGGACGTGAATTGCCGCTGCTCGTCGCCAAGGCTGACCAGCAATTCGAGCCGGTCCAGCAACGCAATCGGATAGATCACTGCAGTGCCGGGCGCGATCGTCTCGATCGAGCGCTGCTTCGCCAGAAAGCTGGTCACGCAGGTGTCTCGGAAATAATCCTGCAGCTCGGTTTCCTTGAGCTTCTCGACCGTGTCGCGCGCTTCTCTGATCAGCGGCGCCGCTTGCGCCGGATCGGACGATGCCCGGCGCAACAGGACGTCGCTGTATTCGAGGTAGACCGGGCCGAAAGTGGCCCGATAAGAGGAACGGCCGTCGCGGTACTCCACCGGGATGTCCTGACGTACCGATTGCAGCTCGGCAACAGCGCGGCGATAGCTGGTCAGCGCTGTGTCCGTCGCGCCGCGCTGGCGCGCGAGCCGGGCTCGCTGCCAGTCCCAGCGGAACGAAAGCTCGGGCGCCGAGGCCTGCTGGGCGGCAAATGCCGCCCGGTCGGTCAAGCTCGCTGCTTCCTCCAGCCGGTTCTCCCGTTCGTAGAGGTGACCCAGACCGCCTTGCGCCAATGACGAAAGGGTCGCGTTGTGGAGCGAGTCGGCGTTCTCCGCCGCGCCGCGAAAGGCGCGAGAAGCGACGGCTTGTGCATCGGCCGGGATGCGACCCTCGCCCTCAAACACCGCAGAACCGGCCGAAACGAGCGCCATGCCGCGATTGTATGAAGCCGGCAAACGCTCGAGCGTATCGACCGCACGGGTCAATAGTGCGGTTGCTTGGGTTGGATCCTTGCGGCGCAGCGCGAGACGCGCGGCATTAGTTTCGGCGGTAGCTGCGAGCGCATCGTCATGCGCCGCTTCGGCGCTGGCTATCGCCTCGGAGTAAGCGGATACGGCCTCCGCCGGGCGCCCCGTCGAAGCGTAGAGATTGCCGAGGTCGTTGTCGCTTGCTGCGAGGATGGCCGGGTCGCGAAGTCGGCTGGCGAGGTCTCGCGCGCGCTTCAGCAGCGGCTCGGCGACTGCGGTGCGGCGCGACATGAACGCCAGATTGCCGAGCGCTCCGCTGCTCGCCGCGATCAGCGGCTGGTCTTTGCTCTGCTCGGCTTTGGCGAGGGCGGCCTGAAGGTCGCTGCTGGCGTCGCGGAAATAACCCTCGATCCGATACGCCTCGCCGCGTCGCGCCAAAGCCTGAGCTTCGAGATCGGGGGCGGCGTTGAGCCGGCACAAACGTATCGCCTCGGACCAATCACGGGTTGCCGCGACGATGTCCCCGGCACGAAAGGCCGCCGTCCCGCGCCCGAGATAATCGAGGGCCGCGGCGCGGCCGCTCTCGACCTGCCCAGCGGCCGGCGTAACGCAAAACAGCGACGCCGCAAGTAGCGCAGGCGGGAAGCCGATGCGGTTCATTTCTCGGTCATGACGATCACGGTGCCGCTTTCTCCGGCCGCGAGGCGCTGACAATGAAATGCGACGCACGGGTCCGCGGGATAGTCGCGATGGAGTGCGGCGAACTGCTCGGCAGCCTCGGGCAGCCCCGCCATCAGCATCCGGAAAGCGGCTTCATACCGGCCGATCCGGTCGCTTTCCAGATCCTCCGCCGGGAG
>VAZT01000394.1 GCA_005884825.1 Alphaproteobacteria bacterium | reverse complement strand
TGCACCGTAAAGATGCGGTAGTACAATCAGAACCGCCGCAAGGATCGTCCAACGCGCTCGAGTCGTGAAGGCGATCAGCGCAAGGGCGCAGCCGGTCGCCGCAGCGGTGCCGAGCCACCAGAGCTGGCGATCGAACAGCGGCGCGGCTTCGCTTCCGGGCAGCTGCGGCGGCAGTCCGAGGCTCGGGGCGACTGTGAATGTCGCAAATCCGGCCAGGCCCCAAAGGAGCCCTTGCCGCCAACCGGCCTCACCGCCGCATAGTGTCAGTCCGGCCCCCAGCAGAAGCGCAAACCCGAACCCGGTCAAGATGTCCGCCAGCAGGGTGTAGGCCGTGCGCTCGGCGCCGTTTTCCGGTTCCCACGCGCTGGAATGGTCGTGCGCCGCCGCCGACGCGCGTGATGCCGATTTTTCATAAGTCTCGGCTTCCAGGATCAGAGGCACCGTGGCGATGTGATGCGCGACCGCGGCAAAGACGCCGGACAACAACCCGGCGCAGAGCGCCGCGAACACCAGTCTGCGGAAAACGGCCATGCCGGCTCAATGGCACGGAAAGCCGGTCGAGTGGCGCGTATCGTGAGCGGCATTATGGGCGATGTCGATGTGCGAAAACCCGACCGCCCAGATAACGAAAGCGCCGAGTAGAGCAGCGAACACTGCCGCGGCGAGGGTGTCGGACCTGGGGAGGGTCTGAGACCCTGTAGCCGGTCGGGAGCCGATGACGTGCGTCTGCATGATCGTATCCGTGGCTGGGGGCGATTCCGAATACCGTGTACCTGATGCGGCCAGTCCTCCGCCAGAGGCCGAATTGCCGGGTGGCTTGCTTAGTGGACGGCAAGCGCATTAAAAAAACGGCGTGGGGAGGGATTTGTGCCATGTCCTGTGAGTACCGGTTTCGAGCGACCCGCGCTCTTGTTATGTCACCCTTTCTTTGTTTGGCCGGCGCATTGGTGATTTCGGGTTGCTCCGACCTGAAGAAGGCGATCGGGCTCGAGCGATCGACGCCCGACGAGTTCGCCGTCGAATCGCGCGCGCCGCTGACGATGCCGCCGGACTTCAATCTGCGTCCGCCGCAGCCCGGAGCCGCCCGGCCGCAAGAGAAGAGTTCGGATCAACAGGCGCGCCAGGTCATCGAACAGGCGGGGCCCGGCGAGCCGGGCAAGCAGGCCCCCGATTTCCGCTTGCGCCGCGCCGAGGACGGGCTTCCCGACATCGGCGCGCGCAGCGGTCAGGCGCCGGACCCGAATGCGGTTGTCGGCGAGCAGAGCCTGTCGAGCAAGCTTTTGGAACACCAGCCGAGCACCGGAGCCCAGCCCGCGCCGGTCGAGAAACGCGAGACCACCCCGCTGAAGGGGGTCTATTGACGGACAGGCATTCTCCCGACAGGCATCCTCCCGATTGATGAATTCCGCGCCGAGGATCCGGGTCGGGATCGGCGGCTGGGTGTTTCCGCCATGGCGCGGTGTCTTCTATCCGCAGGGCCTGCCGCAAGCGCGCGAGCTCGCCCATGCCAGCCGCCAGGTCACCGCGATCGAGATCAACGGCACCTTCTACGGCTCGCAAAAGCCGGCGAGCTTTCGCCGCTGGCACGACGAGACGCCGGAGGATTTTGTCTTTTCGCTGAAGGGACCGCGTTTTGTCACGCATCGCTCCGATCTGGCGACGGCCGGCTCTTCGATCGACCGCTTCTTTACGACCGGCGTGCTCGAATTGCGCGACAAGCTCGGACCGGTGCTGTGGCAATTCGCTCCGCGGATGGCTTTCGACGAAGCCGGTTTCGCCGCCTTTCTCGAATTGTTGCCGCAGCAGCTCGACGGCCGCCCGATACGCCATGTCGTCGAGGTACGCCACCGGAGCTTCGCGGCGCCGTCATTCACCGAGCTGCTGCGCCGGCATCGCGTCGCCGTCGCGCTGGTCGACGACGACAACTACCCGGCGTTCGAAACGATCACCGGCGATTTCGTCTACGCTCGTCTGCGCCGTTGCGTGGAGGGCGAACCAACCGGCTATGCACCGGACGCGCTCGATAGCTGGGCCGAGCGCTTCCGCCAACACTCGGCACAGAAGGGGCACGACTGCTTCGTTTATTTCATCAATGGTGCGAAGGTCCGTGCCCCCGCCGCGGCGCAGGCTCTCCTCCAGAGACTCGCGAACTGACTCTATCGGGAACGAGCAACAGGTTATGGGCGTCGCCCGCGCAAAACGGCGGGTCGCGCGCGACATAGGCCGGCCATTCGGCGGACGCCATTCCGTAATCGAGGAGAATGCCGAGCATCCGATAGCCGAGCCCGGCCAGTCGATCGTGGATGGCTGCACGATCTCCGTCCCCCTCGTGGCCCGTCTCGATGACCAAGACCGGGCGGTGCCGCTCGAGAATGGCGGCCGCTCCGTCGAGCACCTGTCGTTCGTGTCCCTCGACGTCGATCTTGATCAGGTCGAGCCGGGCGAGGCCGCGCTCGGCGGCGAGCGAATCGAGACGGCGCAACGGGACCTGCAGAGCGTCGTGCCCGGTACAGGCGGGGCCGATCCGCGCCGTGCCGGTATCGGTGCGGGCCGACATCACGACCGGCACGGCAAATTGCGCGATGCCGTCGTGGTCGCCAATCGCGCAGCGGATGAGTTCGGCCTGAACTAGAGAATTGGCGGCGAGCGTCGTTTCGAGAGCGGTGGCGCTGCGCGGCGCCGGCTCGATCGCGAGCACCCGCCCTGCCGGCCCGACTTTGCGGGCGAACGGCACGGCCCACTCCCCGAGATTGGCGCCGACATCGATCACGACCGAGCCGGTCTGCAAAAACCCGAGGACCGCCGGATGGACATGCGGCGGGTGGAGGAGGGCATGCCGGCCGCGGGCGTCGAGCGGGCTCGGCACATGGACCAGGTCGCCGGTGCGGTGCAACACCGATCCCCCGGGCCAGTCCCGTTCGAGCCGCGCGAGGAGGCGCTTCTCACGCCAGCGCCGGATCAGGCGGGCGCCCGGCGCTTCCGGTTCGCCAGGCGGACGAAGCTTCCAAAGAGCCTTCAGCAGCGCCATCATGGCGCGCAGATCGCCGGGCTCTTGTCGGAGATTTCTGATGACCATGTTCGATCTAACCGGTCGCGTCGCCGTCGTTACCGGCGGCAATGGCGGGATCGGGCTCGGCATGGCGCGCGGGCTCGCCACTGCCGGGGCCCGCGTCGTAGTGGCCGCGCGCAACGCCGAGAAGGCCGGCTCGGCGGTGGCCGAACTCGGGGCGCAGAGCACTTTCATTGCGCTGGATGTGGCCGACGAGAGCTCCTGCCGGGCGGTAATCGAGCACACGGAAAAGCGGTTCGGCCGGCTCGACGTCCTGGTCAACAACGCC
>VAZT01000393.1 GCA_005884825.1 Alphaproteobacteria bacterium | reverse complement strand
ATAAATCATGCACAGGAGCAGGTTGAAGAGATGCCCCTGCAGCGCTGGCGGCCCGATAATCCAGCCGAAGCGGAAGCCCGGCACCGCATGCGATTTCGACAGGCTGGAGACGACGACCGTGCGGTCTGCCATGTCGGGCAGCGACCAGGCGCTGACATGCGGCCGCGCAAAGGCGAGGTCTTCGTAGACCTCGTCCGATAAGAGCCACAGATCGTGGTCGCGGCATAGCGCGGCGATGGCGGCAATTTCCTCTGCTGTGAACACCGCGCCCGTCGGGTTATGCGGGCTGTTGATCCAGATGAGGCGAGTACGCGGTGTAATCGCGGCGCCGAGCGCGTCGAGATCGGGATGGAATCCGCGCTCGGACACTAGCGGCACTATCACCATCTCGGCGCCGCTCGCGCCGATTACCGCTTCATAGGTGGCGTAGATCGGCTCGGGCACAATGACCTCGTCGCCAGGGCCGGCAAGGCATTGCAGTGCGCAATAGAGCCCGCCTTGGGCGCGCGGCACGACGGTGACATTGTCGGCGATGCAGGGCTGGCCGGTGCGGCGCTGGTAGCGCGCCGCAATCAGCTCGCGCAGCTGCTGCGTCCCGATTATCTGCGCATAGCCGGTCTGATGCGCCCATAAGGCGGCGACGGTCGCTTCGATCAGCTTTTCGGGCGGCGCCTGGTCGGGGTCGCCGACAGTCAGCATGATGATGTCGTGTCCGGCTTCGCGCAACCGCACAGCCTCGCTGTGGACGCCCCAGGCCCCTGCGGCGCGTCCGGTCACCCGTTTGGTTCGCGCCGAGTACTTCATGCCCTATCCACCGAGTCGCTGCCGCTCGCGTAACAGGACGGTGCTCGTCGATGACAATGCTTCGTAATCCGCGGGACGAGCGATTTGCGCAGGAACTCGCCGGTGGGAAAGCTACGATAGAGGGGCACCGCCTGGCTGTCTTGCAGCGAAGAAGTAAGGCCAAGTAGCACCGGGAAGGCGCTCGGCTTAGTCGCGATCGGTCGGTCCAGGGTCTTGCCCGGCCGCGAGCTCGTCATACAGCGCGGCTATCTCGTTCAACCGATCGATGACCTTTTTCTCGATCATCGCGGCTGCGTAGCGACGAGCGCGTTCGGCTTCCTCCCGGAAGAGCGTGGCGTCGGTCGAAGCTGTGGTGTTCGGCAGCCTCTCATTCATGTCATCCTAACGTTTGCTCGGCACGGCACGATCCCCATCGCGAAATCGGATCGCGTAAGCCGAACTTCACTCGCCGAACAAATAATCGAGGTCCTCAGCGGCAAGGCTCCCGACGGCGCCGCGGGTATCGAGGGTCGCGGCGGCAAGCCGGCCCTTTTTATCCTGCAATTCGACGATCCGCTCTTCGACCGTGCCCGCGGCGATCAGTTTATAGACAAAGACGGGCTTTGTCTGGCCGATGCGGTGGGCGCGGTCGGTCGCCTGGTTCTCGACCGCCGGGTTCCACCAGGGGTCGTAATGGATCACCGTATCCGCCGCGGTTAGGTTCAAGCCGCGGCCCCCCGCCTTCAAGCTGATCAGGAAAATCGGGACCGGCCCCGACTGAAAGCGGCCGATCGGTTCGGCTCGATTGCGGGTAGCGCCGGTCAACTCGACATAGCCGATGTCAGCCGCAGCAAGTTCGGGCTTGATCAAATCGAGCATCGAGGTGAATTGCGAAAACACCAGTACTCGCCGGCCTTCGCTCGCGAGTTCGCGCAACATCTGCATCAGGGCCGCGAACTTGCTGCTCGTTACCGCCGGCGCCGCCGGAATCTCCGCCCCGGCCCGCGATCCCGAGAGCGCCTTTCGCAGTGCCGCGAGCTTGACGAGGCGCGAGTCGCAGCACACCTGCCGGAGCTTCAACAGCGCATCGAGCACGACGATCTGGCTGCGTTCGAGCGAGTGGCTAGCGATCTCGCGCCGCACCTTTTCGTGCATCGTTAGACGTATCGCCTCGTAAAGATCGCGTTGATCGCCTTCGAGCAGAACCCGTTGAACGATCTCGGTTTTCGCCGGCAGATCGGCCTCGACCTCGCTCTTTGTCCGCCGCAATAAGAAAGGCTTCAAACGCCGTGCCAGCAGCAATCGGCGGGCATCGTCGCCGTTCTTCTCGATTGGCGTGCGAAAGCGCCGAACAAAGCCGCGCCGGTCGCCCAGCAGCCCCGGCATCAGAAATGCAAATTGCGACCAGATCTCGCCGAGGTTGTTCTCGACCGGGGTTCCCGACAGGCAGAGCTGGTGGCGGGCATTCAGCTGGCGCACCGCGCGCGACCATTTCGCCTCGGGGTTCTTGATCGCCTGCGACTCGTCAAGGACCACGAGATGCCACTCGAGGCCGCGCATGATCTCGATGTCTCTCGCCAGCACCGTGTACGTCGTGACAACGAGATCGGCGCCGCCGACCTCCTCGCGCCGCTCGTGGCGGTCGAGCCCATGCCATAGGAAGACCCGCAAATTCGGGGTGAATTTTGCCGCCTCCGCCATCCAATTGGCGACAAGGCTTGTTGGCACGACGACGAGCGCCGGGCGGTCGAGCCTTCCCGTGGCGCGCTCGACCGCTATATGGGCGAGGGTCTGCGCGGTTTTCCCCAATCCCATATCGTCGGCGAGGACGCCCGCCATGCCACTTGCTCGTAAATCCTGCAGCCAATCGAGACCCTGTTGCTGATAAGGCCGCAGCGCCGCGCCGAAATCGGGTGGCGGCGGCACTCGCGGCGGCGTCCCTCCGCCCTGGAGCTTGCGCGCATAGTCGCGGATCGTCGCGGCGTTTTCCCAGCGCGTCGTCGCCAAGGGTTCGAGGTCGATGACGCTTGCCGCCTCGGCCGCCGGCAGGACCATTACGCCCGCCGCAGTCAGCCTTCCGGCATCGGCCATCTCGGCGATGACCGCAAGGAGCTTTCCGACCCGCTCCGCCGGCAATGCCACGAGGCGGCCGTCATCGAGCGGTGCGTGGACCCGGCCGTCGGTGACGGGCATCACTTCGGTGCCGCCTCTTTCGAGCAAGCGCACGAGAATCGGCAATAGCGGTACACGCTGGCCTTCGACATCGATCCCCATGTCGAGCGAAAACCACCCATCCTGGGTATCGGCGATGTCGGCCTGCCATTCGCTCCCGGCCTCGACGGGCCGCGTCCCGAACTCGGCGGTGATTTCGATCTGCCAGCCCGCGTTTTCGAGCGTCGGCAGGTCCGTCGCAATAAACTGTTGCCAGCGATCGGCCAAGTCGCGGCCGTGGAACAAAAAGATGCGTGCGCCGCGCACGCCGCTTTCGGCGGCAAGCCGCATCATCGAAAGCCCACATTGTCGTAACCGATCGAGTGCGGCTGCCTCGCCGACACGATCGCGACGGTAAAAGACGATGCCGTCACGATTACGGGCGAATTGCCGTTCGTCCTCCAGGTCGACACTCGCCTCGCCATAGACAAAGCAAAGCTGGGCGACATCGATCGCCGCGCCGGCCCCCGTGCCGGCGGGCGGGGTGGCCTTGAGCAAGGTCAAATGGGGAACCGGCGTTCCCTCGACGATGACCGCGGGGGCCGCGGACAGATCGGGTTTGGCGCGCGGCTGATTTGGGCGGCCGCGCACCTCTCCAGCCCGCCTGCGGGCGCCCGCATCGGGCGGTTCGGAGACGATGAGCCTCGCGCGACCGACCGCGCCGGTTTGGGCATCGACATACCACGCGACCGTCCCCTCGATGATCGCACTCCCTTTTGAGAGGCCGATGGCGATCGGCCGGCCGGTGCGCGGGCTGCGCAGGGCTCGGAACTCGCGCGGAAAGTTCCTGACAAGAGGCGCCCCAGAGGGCGCCCAGCGGGCGTGCCCGGTCGCCAGCGTCTGCTCGACGACGTACACTCGGTGGCGGTTCGCACGCCGCGCTCAACGGTCTCGGCAAAGACGCTGACAAAAACCGCCTGATCTTCGCTTCCGGGTTCGAGCGCGAAGACGATGCGGCGCTTGGGGACAGCGGTGAAGGTCGCCGCACTTCCGGCGAGATCGAACAGCGAGTGCTGCACCGGACGCCGCCAGGTCGGATCGCGCTCTAGCGCGGCCAAGGCCGCCGCCGCGCGATGGACGCAGGCGGCCTCCCCGAGGGCAAGCTTCTGAGCCCGCCGAGCTTGGGGAAGGGGCGTGGGCTCGCAGGTCCCCGGGAAGGCGACCCGCGCGCCCCTCTGGGTTGGGGTCAAGGCCACACAGTGGTGCTCCCCGTCCGCTGCGATGGTTGCCTCGATCGCCGGGCCGGCGGCGGCGAGGTTGACGGCACCGGCGCGCAGCAACCGGCGCGCCTCCGCCAGCATCACCTCGCCAAAGGTGCTGACGAGATCCTCCTCGGCGAATCGGGCGCGGCGGATCGTCGGCTCGGGCTTCTGCCGCGCCGCGGCGGCGGGCCTGCTCATGATTGGAAGAATCCCCTAGGCCAATAAGATGCGGGAGGTGACCGCATTCGAGCATGAAACAGAGCGCTCTGCGTCTGAAACACCCAGGCCCGATTGTAAGTGCAATTCGCGACGATCCGAAACGCGAAGCGGTTGATATGGTCAACTCGATCTCGTCCAAGCTTGGGCTGGTCGGCCGGCGATGACTTCATCACCGGCAGGATTCCCTGATCAGGGGGGCGAGCTCGGGGAAGCCTTAAATCCCGGTCATCTCTCCTGAGTAGGCGCGATGGCGGGCGTCACATGCGGGCCGGTATGAAACGGAGTCCGATATTGCGCGATGAGAACCAGCACCCCGATGAGTGCGGCAAGCGCTAAGATCAACCCAGGCCCCCAGATGCAGCCGTTCCGCGCTGAGAAATCCTGTCGATGATCGTGGCCGGACATTTAAGCATAATTCCGGGAAAGCCTGCGCTCGCTGATCCCGGAGGTTAATTCGGATGGCTAGCGCCAGCCAAGATATTCGAAGACCGCAAGTATGAGCGAGAGGGACAGCGGTACGCAAGCGATGTCACGGATGCGGAATGGGCGCTGATCGAGCCGCATATGCCGGCGGCTAAGCCTTTGGGCCGGCCGCGCGAGATTG
>VAZT01000362.1 GCA_005884825.1 Alphaproteobacteria bacterium | reverse complement strand
AGACCGGTGAAGCCGCTCTACAACGCTTTCGACCGCGCCCAGATCTACGATCAGAGCGAGAGGCGCCCGGCGGTCGCCGAATTGCGGCTGGAGGACATGGACCGCGACGGGGTCGAGACGCAGGTCATCTTCGGGCCGATCTTTCAGATCTCGACCGAGGATCCGGTGCTGCGCGAGGCGTGCTACCGCGTCTACAACGACTGGCTGATGGAATTCTGCCAGGCCGCGCCCGATCGCCTGATCGGTGCGCCGATGCTGCCCGAGACGCCGCAGGCAGCGACCGAGGAACTGCTGCGCCTCGCCAAGAAGGGCGGGGTGCGCCAGGTCACGCTGATGATCGCGAACATCGAGCCGAAGCTCGACGACCCGGCCTGGGAGAGCCTGTGGACCGCGCTGGAGGAGACCGGCATCATCCTCGGCTGGCACATCACCGTGTTCGGCCCCAACCCGAAGAGCCGCGCCGCCGGCAAGGCGGCCGCGGTGTTTGAGAACACCAAGTTCTTCATGGCGAATTTTCTGGAGCCGTTTGTCGATTTGTTCGCCTGGGGCATCCTGGAGCGCCACCCGAAGCTGAAGATGGTGATGGCCGAAGCCGGCACCGGCTGGCTGCCCTGGCTGGTGCAGGAATTGGACTACCGCCATTGGCGGCTATGGGAGGCCAAGGAATTCTGGGTCGACAAGGGCGGCATCGCGCTCGAAACCAAGCCCAGCGAGCTCTTCAAGCGGCAAATCTACGCGACGTTCCAGGAGGACGAGGCGGCGATGTCGCTGATCCCGTTCTTCGGCGAGGGGCACCTTTTGTGGGCCTCGGACTACCCCCACCCCGACAGCGTCTGGCCGAACTCGCATGCCGCGATCGAACGCCAGATGAAGAATCTGTCGCCGGAGATGCGCCAAAAGCTGACCTGGGACAATGCGGCGAATCTCTACGGTCTTGTGTGATCGGCGCTGCATTTTCTTGCCTCCCCGGCGGAAGCCGGGGCCCATCGCTCCGTTGCACGAACCGTGCACTCGTTCGTCGGAACCCTCCGCCGTGAGTAACCCACTACGACGGCTTGAGGCGCAGGCGCTGGTGAGGGATGGATCACGCGATCGCACCGGACGGGTCCGAAGTTCGCGTGCTGTGCCAATTATCGCGCGGAGGCCTCGCGATTTTTTCGCTGCCGCCGAACGCCGTCTCGAAAGCCGTCGCCCATCGCACGGTCGAGGAAGTGTGGTACATCGTTTCGGGAAAGGGGCGCATGTGGCGCAAGCTGGGCGACCAGGACGAAATCGCCGAGCTCGGCCCCGGCGTGTCGCTGACGATACCGACCGGTACGCATTTTCAATTCCGCTGCGACGGCGGTGAGGCGCTCACCGTGATCGGGGCGACGATGCCGCCATGGCCGGGCGAGGGCGAGGCGTATAGTGTCGAGGGAGTGTGGGAGGCTACCCCGTCTTGAGGTTTCTTCGATGAAGAACACCGCTGCCGTCCGTACCGGGCGCCACTTCCTGCAGATCCCGGGCCCGACCAATGTGCCCGACCGGGTATTGCAGGCGATCGCGATGTCGACGATCGACCACCGCGGGCCGGAATTTGCCGCGCTCGGCCGAGAGATCGTCGCGGGCATGAAGCGGGTGTTCCAGACCGATGACACCGTCGTCGTCTACCCCTCTTCCGGGACCGGGGCGTGGGAGGCGGCGCTGTCGAACGCATTGTCGCCCGGCGACCATGTGATCATGTTCGAGACCGGCCATTTCGCGAGCCTCTGGCACCAGATGGCGACCCGGCTCGGGCTCGAGGTAGAGTTCGTGCCGGGCGACTGGCGGCACGGGGTCGACCCGGCCGTGGTCGAGGAAAAGCTGACCGCCGACCGCGAGCATCGGCTGAAAGCGGTGTGCGTCGTCCATAACGAGACTTCGACCGGGGTGACGAGCCGAATCGCCGAGATAAGAGCGGCGATCGACCGTGCGGCGCATCCGGCGCTCTTCATGGTCGACACGATTTCGTCGCTCGCCTCGATCGATTACCGCCACGACGAGTGGAAGGTCGACGTCACCGTCGCAGGGTCACAGAAGGGTTTGATGCTGCCGCCGGGGCTCGGCTTCAACGCGGTCTCGAAGAAGGCTTTGGCAGCGCACAAGACAGCGCGGCTGCCGCGCTCCTATTGGGATTGGGAGGCGATGCTCGAAACGGGGCGCACCGGCTTTTTCCCATACACGCCGGCGACCAACCTCTTGTTTGGATTACGCGAGGCGCTGAAGATGCTGCTCGATGAGGAGGGGCTTCCGGCGGTGTTCCACCGCCACGCCCGCCACGCCGAGGCGGCGAGGCGGGCGGTCGCCGGCTGGGGTCTCGAAGTCTTGTGCGCCGATCCGCGCGAGCATTCGAACTCGCTGACCGCGATCCTCGTCCCCGACGGGTTTGACGCCGACCGGCTGCGCGAGATCATCCTCGAAGCGTTCGACATGTCGCTCGGCACCGGCCTCGGGAAATTGCGCGGCAAGGTGTTTCGCATCGGTCACCTCGGCCATTTCAACGATCTAATGCTGTGCGGCACCCTCGCGGGGGTCGAGATGGGACTGCACCGCGCCGGCATCCCGCACCGCGCCGGTGGCGTGTCGGCTGCCGTCGCATTCCTCGGCTCGGTGCTGTCCGATCTCGTGCCGGCGGCGTAACATCGGGCGGTGAACTTCGAAGCCGAGGACACTCAAATGCTCAAGGAGCACTGCGAAGAAGCCGCCCGCCTGCTATGCGCGGCGCGCGGCGGGGCGCCGGTTCACGAATTGCCGGCGAGCTGTCGGCCGCAATCGGACGCCGACGCGTACCAGGTCCAGGACGCGGTAGTCCGCCACCTCGGCGAGACCATCGGCGGCTGGAAAGTAGGAGCGGGATCCGCCGCGAGCGCGGCGTTCTGCGCCCCGATCTGGATGAAAATGATTCGCCCGAGCCCGGCATCCTACGCCGCCAGGGAGCTCAGGCTCATCGGCATCGAGGCCGAGATCGCGTTTCGGCTCGGCCGCGATCTTCCCGCGCGCGCCGCGGCTTACGACAGCGCCGAGGTCACTGCGGGAGCAGCGCTGCACCCGGTTATCGAAGTCGTCGATTCCCGCTATTCGGACC
This sequence comes from Alphaproteobacteria bacterium, assembly GCA_005884825.1. GTDB lineage: Bacteria > Pseudomonadota > Alphaproteobacteria > ATCC43930 > CGMCC-115725 > AP-15. Next base: position 13,182 of record VAZT01000362.1, on the reverse strand, counting down.
CCCGCTCGCTCGACCGGCTCTCGATCCTGGCCGACAACTTTTCGAATGGCGGGCTGGTCTATGGGGCGGCGGTCCCGGACTGGGAAAAGCTCGACCTCGGCCAGACCAGGATCACGGTAACCGAAGACGGCGAGCCTTTCGCCGACAGCGCCGCTGGCGCCGCCCGCGATCCGATCGCGGCGCTCGTCGACTTCGCCAATCTGATGAACGGCCGGGGCGGGGCAAAGGCCGGCACCTTTGTCACGACCGGGTCGTGGACCGGCATGGTGTTCACCAGGCGCGGCGCGCGGATCGTTGCCGATTTCGGCCCGCTCGGCCGGGTCGAGGTCGCATTCCCCGCCGACGAGTGACTAGGGCCTCGGCCGCTGCTGCCGGTACGGTGGCGCTCAACCCTCCGCGAGAACGAGGCTGAGCCGGGTCTGAAAGAACTCCAGGGCTTCCGGCAGGCTCGGCGAGACCCGCAGCCTCTGGCGGCCGCTTTGAACAATGAACTCGGCAGGGCGGTTTGATCCCCCGGCGGTTTTTATGATGCTGTAGACGGGCGCTTCGTGGGTGTGGCGAAAAACCGAGAACAACGCCATGCCGTCGCGGTGGTCGATCGCATAATCGCGCCACACGCCGCGGGCGACATGGCGGCTGTAGAGGCTGAGAAGCTGGTTGAGTTCGTGGCGGGTGAAATACAGCGTCCGATGCTTTAACCGATAATCCGCGAGCGCCAGCACCGTCGCACTTTTTCGGCTCATCGCTACCCATCGCCGTTTGCCGCTGTCACACAGTGTTCACGATTTCGATGGTGGCGTCCAGTCTATCTGATCTCGGTGTGGCCGGCCGGTTTGCTTCCGGTCGGACGAACCGCTAAGGTGTGCTGGTCGTCGCCGGCGGCATCGTGGCTTGGCGAGACCACCAGCTTTCCGAGCGTCGCGCGCAGTCGATGCGCTATTCGTCGGCCCTGTCCCTGGTCCGCGAAGGGAAGGACGCCGACGCAGCCAAGGTCTTTGGGGTCATTGCGCAGGAAGGCGGGGGCTACGGCACGCTCGCCGCATTCGAGGCGGCCGAGCTGCTGGCGAAATCGGGCGATCGCAAGGAAGCCGCGGCGGCCTATGACCGGATCGCCGAGAGCGGCGGGCTCGATCCGGTCTTTCGTCAGCTCGCAACACTGCTCTCGGTCATGCGGGGTTTATCCGACGCCGATCAGCACTCGGTGATCGATCGCTTGGCGCCGCTGACGGCGCCCGGCAACCCGTGGCGATCCACCGCCCTCGAGCTGACGGCAGCGGCCCGGCTGCAGGCCGGAGACAAGAGCGGCGCTCTCGAAGTTTACAAAACCCTCGCCGATGATCTCGCGGCGCCGCAGGGAACGCGCGCCCGAGCCGCCGAAATTGCCGCGGCTCTCGCCTCCTAAACCGATTTGCGTGTGCCAAGTCCCGGCCGCAGCGCTTTTCAATATCCAATGATCCGATCCGCGATCGCGTTTTTGCTGTTCGCCTCCCTCGGGCTCGCCGGATGCGGCTTGTTCGGTGACAAGAAGCAGCCATTGCCGGGCGAGCGCATTTCCGTTCTCAGCCTCGACCGGCAGCTCGAGCCCGATCCGGACGTGGCGAAAATCCCGATCACGCTGCCGACGCCCGTGGTCAACGCGGAGTGGCCGGAGCCCGGCGGGTACCCGAACCATGCGATGCAGCACCTCGCTCTGCCGGACACGCTCACTCAGGCGTGGCGCACCAGCATCGGGGAGGGAGCTTCCCGGTACACGAGAGTGCTGTCGCAGCCGGTGGTCGCCAAAGGCCGGGTCTACGCGATGGACGGTGGGGTGCAGATCAGTGCGATCGACGCCGCGACCGGCAACCGGGTTTGGCAGCTCGATCTCAAGCCCGACGACCAGCGCGGCACTTCGTTCGGCGGCGGCGTTGCGTACTGGAACGACCGCCTCTACGTCTCGACCGGTTATGCACAGGTTCTAGCGCTCGATGCGGCGGACGGCCGCATCATCTGGAAGAGCACCGTTGCCGGCCCGGTGCGCAGCGGGCCGACGGTTTCGGATGGACGGGTCTTTGTGGTTACGGTCGAGAACGAGTTGGTCGTGCTTGCCGCCGATGACGGGCGGCGCCTGTGGAACCACAATGCAATTCCGGAAACGGCGAGCCTTTTGGGGAGCGCTAGCCCCGCCGTCGAAGGCGAGGTCGTCGTGGCGGCCTATTCTTCGGGTGAGCTTTACGCGCTGACCGTGGAAACCGGCCGGCCGCTGTGGTCGGACAATTTCTCCAATACCCGCAGCGTGAACGCCGTTTCGAGCCTGGCCGACATCCGCGGGCGGCCGGTACTCGATCGCGGCCGGGTCTTTGCCGCGAGCCATAGCGGACGCCTTGCGGCAATTGATCTGAGGTCGGGGGAGCGCGCTTGGGAAAAAGACTTCGGCAGTACTCATAGCCCGTGGGTCGCCGGCGACTATGTTTATGTGCTGTCGAACGACAACGAGCTGATATGCCTGACCCGCAACGAGGGCAAGATTCGCTGGGTGCGCAAGTTTCCCAGCTACCAAGACGAGAAGAAAAAAAGGGACCCGATGACTTGGGCGGGTCCAGTCCTGGGCGGCGATCGGCTCATCGTTTTGTCTTCGGCCGGCGACGCGATATCGGTCTCGCCCTATACCGGCGAGCCGCTCGGGCGCGAGGCGATGCCGGCCGGCGGCTATCTGGGGCCGGTGATCGCCGACAACTCGCTCTATGTGCTGACCGACGACGCGAGCCTGTCTGCCTACCGCTGACGCGGTCGCCGGCGCGAGATCGGCGCCGATGAGCTTCGTGGTCGCAATACTCGGCCGCCCCAATGTCGGCAAGTCCACCTTGTTCAACCGGCTCGTCGGGCGGCGCCTGGCTCTGGTCGATGACACCCCCGGAGTGACGCGCGACCGCCGAGAGGGTGAGGGAAGGATCGCCGATCTGACCTTCCGGGTGATCGACACGGCAGGGCTCGAAGAAGCCGCGTCCGGCTCGCTGCCCGGGCGGATGCAGGAGCAGACCGAGCGCGCGTTGGGCGATGCGGATGTGGCGCTCCTCGTCATCGACGCTCGCGAAGGCGTTACCGCGGCCGATCGGCATTTCGCCGACCGGCTGCGCCGATCGAGGAAACCGATCGTGCTGTTGGCCAACAAAGCGGAAGGCCGCGCGGTGCTGCCGGCAATCGGCGAGGCCTACCGTCTTGGTCTCGGCGATCCGGTGCCGGTCTCGGCGGAGCACGGCGAGGGTTTGGGCGAGCTCTACGAATGTCTGGAGCCATTTTCCCGGTCCGCGGAAACTCAGGCGAGCGGATCCGGTAAACCACTGCAGCTCGCAATCGTCGGGCGGCCGAATGTCGGAAAATCCACCCTGGTCAACAGAGTGGTCGGCGAGGAGCGAATGTTGACCGGCCCCGAGACCGGGATCACCCGCGATGCGATCGCCGTCGATTGGACGTGGCAAGGCCGTCCGATCCGGCTCATCGACACCGCCGGATTGCGCCGCAAGCCGCGCGTCGAGGGCAAGCTCGAGCAGCTCTCGGTGGGAGACGCGCTGCGCTCGATCCGTTTTGCCGAGACGGTGATCCTGGTGACCGACGCGTTGCAGCCAATGGAACGCCAGGATGTGACGATCGCGCGGCTCGTTGAGAACGAAGGGCGTGCGCTCGTATTGGCGCTCAACAAATGGGACCTCGTAGGTGAACCTGCGGCATTGCTGAAGCATCTGCGCGAGCGCGTATCCGCGTCACTGCCGCAGCTTCAGGGCCTCGCCGTCGTCCCGGTCTCCGGGCTGACCGGTTTTGGTCTCGATGCGCTGATGAAAGCGGTCGCGGCTGCCGGCGAGGTGTGGAACCGGCGGGTCGCGACCGCCGATCTCAACCGCTGGCTGGCGACGGTCCAACAACGCCACCCGCCGCCACTCGTCGCAGGCCGTCGGCTTCGGCTGCGCTACATCACCCAAGTCAACACGCGACCGCCGACTTTCGCCCTGTTCGCGTCGAAGCCGGGCGAGCTCCCCGATTCCTATCGGCGCTACCTCGTGAATGCGCTGAGGCGCGAGTTCGACCTGCCCGGCACGCCGATCCGCATGATGCTGCGCAAGGGCAAGAATCCCTATGAACCGAGGTGAGCCAGCCGCAGCCGACACTCGCACCCCGCCCGAAATATTAGACGCCGAACGCCAGGTGGCCGATGGTTCGAGTTCAATTCCGTCATTGGGATGGCCGCTGTCATGCCGCAATCCGCATCAGCTCGGGTGGCGCTCTACGCCAGTGTCGGGCCTGAGCTCACACAATATGACGTTGACGTCGAGGCCGCGGCGCTGGTTCGGCGCGGCACCGTCACCTTGCCAGCCAATGTGCATTATGCCTGGCCGCATGCGTCGGGCCGATATCTCTATGTCGCTTCCAGCGACAGCGCGCCGGGGGCGGGCTCAGTCGGAGACAAGCATCACGTGACGGCGTTCCGCATCGATCCGGCTACGGGCGGGCTGACGCCGCACGCTAATGCAACCCCCGGTGACGAGGTGGGTCAGCCGGAACCGATCGACGCGGGCATCTACGGGCACCAGGTAAGGGTCAGCCCCGACAACCGACTGGCGATCCTCGTCACGCGCGGTCATGACGCCGCCGCCGGCAGACCGGAAGAGCCGGGGGCGCTCAAGGTTTTCCAATACCGAGACGGGTTGCTGACCGAGGAGGTGTCGGTGGCGCCGAACGGCGGGTACGGCTTCGGGCCGCGCCATCTCGACTTTCATCCGAGCAAGCCCTGGGTCTACGTATCGCTCGAGCGCCAGAACAAGCTCGACATGTTCGCGATCACCAATGGCAAGCTTTCGGCGGCGCCGGTCTTCCGCAAGGAGACGTTGGCCGAGCCCGGCAACATCCGTGGCCGGCAGGCTGCCGGCACCGTTCACGTGCACCCGAACGGCCGCTTCGTCTATGCCGCCAACCGGGCGTCCTCGACGGTCCAGGTCGACGGCAACCAGATGTTCGCCGGAGGCGAGAATACGTTTGCCGTGTACGAGATCGATGCGACGACCGGCGAGCCTGTTCCGATCCAGCACGTCGATACGTGCGGCATCCACTGCCGCACCTTCCACATCGACCCGAGCGGCCGCATGCTGGTCGCCGCACACATTATGGCGTTGCGGGTCAGAGAGGGCACAGCGATCCGGATCGTCCCGGCGAGCCTGGCGGTGTTCCGGATCGACGACGGCGGCAAGCTCGATTTCGTCCGCAAATACGATGTCGATGTCGGCAGCAGGACGATGTTCTGGATGGGAATGGTCCCGCTCTCACAGTGAGCACAGTTGCCGGCACAGCGTTACCTGTCGCGCGGCGCGGTTCGCCGTTCGAGGTGCTGCGCGTTTTTCTTCGGCTGGGGCTGACGTCGTTCGGCGGCCCGGTTGCGCATCTCGGCTATTTCCGGGCCGAGTTTGTCGAGCGGCGCCGCTGGCTCGACGAAGGAGCCTACGCCGATATCGTTGCGCTCTGCCAATTCCTGCCGGGGCCGGCGAGCAGCCAGACCGGGATCAGCATAGGCATATTGCGCGCGGGGCTTCCCGGGGCGCTGTGCGCATGGCTCGGCTTCACTGCGCCGTCGGCCGTGGCGATGATCCTCTTCGGCTATGGTGTGACGGCGTTCGGAGATCTGGCCGATTCGGCTTGGCTGCACGGCCTCAAGATCGTCGCGGTGGCGGTTGTCGCGCAGGCCGTATGGGGAATGGCGAGGAATTTGTGTCCGGACCGCGAACGCGGCACGATTGCGGTCGGTGCAGCCATGGTCGCGCTCGCAATACCCTCCGCTCCCGGTCAAATCGGTGCGATCGCCGTAGGCGGGCTGATCGGCTGCGGACTCTTGAGCGGCGGATCGCGGCCCCAAGGTCAACACTCGTTGTCGGTTCACCTGCCGCGTGCTTGGTCGGTGATCGCTCTCGCCAGTTTTTTCGCGCTGCTGGTCGGGCTCCCGCTGCTCACGGCAGCGGTCCCGTCGCACGCACTCGCGCTCTTCGATTCGTTCTATCGCTCGGGCGCTTTGGTGTTCGGCGGCGGCCACGTAGTGCTGCCCTTGCTGCAGGCTTCTGTCGTACCACCGGGTTGGGTGACCAACGACGCTTTTCTCGCCGGCTATGGCGCGGCGCAAGCGGTACCGGGGCCGTTGTTCACCTTCGCGGCCTATCTCGGCACGGTCATGGGTCCGACGCCCAATGGCTGGCTCGGCGGCCTGATCTGTGTCGCGGCGATATTTCTGCCGTCATTTCTGCTCTTGGTTGGCGCGTTGCCGTTCTGGGATACGCTGCGCCGCCGGCCGGGCGTGCTGCCGCCCTGGCTGGTCGTGATCTTCGGAGCGGTCGCCGCCTCCATCGTCTCCGTTATTCCGGTATTGAATGGCTAAGCCGTTTCTTTGCCTGTGTTTTCTGTTGCTGGGCTCGCCGGTCGCGCATGCAGCGGACACGGTGTTTCTCGAGGAGCTGACCTGGACCGAATTGCGCGACCAGATCCGCGCCGGCAAGACGACGGTCATTGTCCCGATCGGCGGCACCGAGCAGAACGGCTCGCACATGGCGCTGGGCAAGCACAATTTGCGGGTCCGCTATCTGTCCGAAAAGATCGCCCGCACGCTGGGCAACGCGCTGGTGGCGCCGGTGATCGCGTATGTGCCGGAGGGCGCCCTCGCCCCGCCGACCGCGCATATGAGGTTTCCCGGCACGATCACCGTTCCGGAGGAAGCCTTCGACAAAATCCTCGAATATGGGGCGCGCAGCTTCAAGCTCGCCGGATTCCACGACATCGTCTTCCTCGGCGATCATGGCTCGTACCAAAAGGACGAGAAAGCGGTCGCCGACCGCCTCAACAAGGAATGGGCAGCCCAACCGATCCGCGTCCATGGCGTCGAGGAATATTACCGGGCGAGCGAGAGCGAATTCGGCCGGCTGCTGACGAGCAAGGGTTATCGCCAGGATGAAGTCGGGACCCACGCCGGTCTCGCCGACACCTCGCTGACGCTCGCCGTCGACCCTCACCTGGTGCGCACCGATCGCCTGCAGTCCGGCGACGGCGCCAACGGCGATCCCCGGCGGTCGAGTGCCGAACTCGGGCAGCTCGGCGTTGATCTGATCGTGACGCGGACGGTAGACGCGATTAGAAAGGCCACCAGTCATCCTTAACATCTCATATCGGGAGATCTTTGTGCGTCGCTGCCTTCTTCGTTGGGTCCACGTGGCCCTGTGGGTCAGCCCGGTGGTCGCGCTGTGCGGTTGGATCGGCAGCTCAGCCTTGCCGTCTCGTGCGGCGGAAGAGCGTGGCGGATCCCTGTGCTCGGCGGGCTCGGCCGCAGTGCGCGCGGCTCAGCCCGCGTCGGCGCTCTTGCGCAAAGTTCGCATCAATCCCGGGGAGCCGGTGCAGACCGTGCCCGGAATGCCGCCGGTGCTCGATGCGGGCAATCTATACACCGGCACCGCGCCCGATCGTCTGAGCCCGGCGGTGAGCGAGGCGCTTTCCCGCATTTACGTGCCGAACCGGCGCTCGAACAGCGTGTACGTCATCGACCCGGCAACGCTTGCGATCGTCGACCGTTTCTCGGTCGGCGCCAGCCCGCAGCACGTCGTCCCATCCTGGGATCTGAAGACCTTGTGGGTTGCCAATAACGGCGCGCGCCGCAGCAGCGGCAGCTTGACGCCGATCGACCCCAAGACCGGCAAGCCCGGCAGCGCCACTCCGGTCGATGATCCGTACAATTTGTATTTCACGCCGGATGGGCGTGCCGCGATCGTCGTCGCCGAGCGGCACAAGCGCCTCGACTTTCGCGACCCGCAAACCATGGCGCTGCAGCAATCGATCGAGGCCCCTAACTGCTCCGGCATCAACCACGCCGACTTCTCGATCGACGGGCGGTACGCGATCTTTACCTGCGAGTTCCGCGGCGGCGGCCTGGTGAAGATCGACCTCGTCAACCGCAAGGTGCTGGGATACCTGCGCTTTCCCAGGCGGGGCATGCCCCAGGACATCCGCATCTCGCCCGACGGCAGCCGCTTCTATGTGGCCGATATGCACGCCGACGGGGTGTACGTCGTCGATGGCGACACCTTCACGCAGACTGACTTCATTCCGACCGGGATCGGCACGCACGGGCTCTACCCGAGCCGCGACGGCAAGGAGCTGTATGTCGCCAACCGCGGCTCACACTCGACGCGCGGGGCGTCGCACGGAAGGGGCAGCATCGTGGTTCTCGACTTCGCGACCGGCAAGGTCGAGCATACATGGCGGATCCCGGGCGGCGGCAGCCCCGACATGGGCAATGTCAGCGTGGACGGAAAGCAGCTCTGGTTGTCGGGGCGGTTCGACAACGTCGTCTACGACATCAACACCGCCGATGGCTCGGTAAAGAGCATTCCGGTGGGCCAGGAGCCGCATGGGCTGACAGTATGGCCTCAGCCCGGCCGCTATTCGCTCGGCCACACCGGCAATATGCGCTGAAGTTCGTTGTCATCGCGGAGGGAAGCGATCTCGGCGAAATTCGCTCCAGCGGGCGCGATCCGGTGAACACGAAGCGCGCCGACGAGGACACGGCCGGCCCGGTAATGCTGACGCCGCAGCAGGCGCTGTGGCTCGAGCTGATGCAATTCTACATCCGCGAGGCCTGGCTGCTCGACGAGCGCAAGCTCAAGGAGTGGCTCGATCTGTTCACTGACGATGTCGTGTACTTCCTGCCGCGCCGCAAGAACGTTCCGCGCCGCGAGGCGCATCGCGAGCTGACTCCCCTCGGCGATCTGGCGATTCTCGAGGAGGACAAGCGCTATCTCGAGATGCGAGTGGCCCGGCTCGACACCGGGATGGCCTGGGCCGAGGATCCCCCGTCGCGCACCCGTCACCTGATCGGCAATCTCGAGGCAACGCCGCTGGAGAACGGTGAGGTTGAGGCCCGGACCGCGTTTCTGGTCTACCGCTCGCACCTGGAGACGGATCATCAGCTCCTCTCCGGCTGCCGCGAGGATTTGCTGCGCAAGGTGGACGGCGCGTGGAAGGTCGCCAGGCGCACGATTGTCCTCGACGCCAACGTCCTGCTCGACAAGAACCTCAGCGTCTTCCTCTAGCTCTCGCCAATTCCTCCTGCCTGCAGGCGGCAAGAAAGAACGCCACCGTTTGCGCGACATGCGGCGCGGTCTCGGCGCGCAGCGCTGTGAGCCACTCTCCGAACAGCGCGCGCATAATCATCGGCAGCAGGATCAGCTCGATAAAGTGGCGCGCGCTGGCCGCTGAAACAGAACGATCCGCGCCACATCTTCGGGGTTTTCTGGAGACGAACACCCAATGTTCTACAGCGGCTTGCGGGCGGTGCACGGAGCTCAGCAGACGCTGTTAGGCAGGCTTCCAGCGGTCGTGGCCCTTAGCCGCCGCTCGCCGGGGGCTTTTTAGAGCCGTCCTAAACTAAAGTTTAACACGGATGATCCTCACGCGGCACCGGTTCATCCGCAGGTGCAATAGTACGGCCTGAACTCCTTGGTAGGCTTAGCCCCGCTGTTCTATTCCTTCTAGCGGAGAGAGAGCTCATGGAAGCAGTTACGGCGTGGCCTCGCGACAATTTGTCGATCGCCGGGGATCGGTCGAGCCGGGAAGCAGCCGAAGCGACGCTCGAATTCGGTCGTTTCCGCGTGCTGCTGCGCCAGCGGCAACTGGTTGCCGAAGGCGTGCCGATAGAGTTGGGGACCCGCGCTCTCGATCTTCTCCTGGTGTTGCTCGACGCCGACGGATCGCTGGTGACCAAGGACGAGCTTATGAGCCGCGTGTGGTCCGGCATCGTTGTCGCCGAGGAGAACCTGAAGACGCAAATCTTCGCGTTGCGCAAGGCTCTCGGCGAAGACCGTGACTTTATCCGCACCGAGTTCTCTAGGCGGGTTCCCTGGGCGAGCGCGCCTAGTGCGGCGAGCGCGTGTGTCTGATCCAAAGGCGCCGCTTTTCGTCATTTCGAAGAACATCAAACTGTATGCCGCCGGCGTTTTTTCAAGTCAAGGATATTTCGAAGAATATCGAAATCGCCTCTGCCCGCTGTCGGTAGCACGTAAAGATGTCCGCTTTTCGTAGCACATTATATGTCCGCTTCTGTTGTTGATGGCCCTGTGGGGTTGTGGGCAACGCGCAGCGTTATCCACAAATCCACAGGCGCGCCGCCGAGCGGGTTAAGCGGCTGATTGGATTGGGATCTCCTCTCGGATGAGACCGCCGTCGGCGGTATAGCCGGCGAGCCGCCGGGGGCCATGGAAGAGGGCGATCGTGCCGTCGGGGTATTCGTGTACCTGGACGGTCACCTTGACGAAGTGATGGCGGTGCCGCTGCTCGGGGATTTGTAAGATCCGCCCGTCATAGCGCACGCAATTGTCACGCCCGACCACACGCTCGTGCTTGCTGCACAGGATGTCCCGCAAGCCGGCCGCGAACGGCACAAAGGCGCTGCCTTCCTCGGCCGGGGCCACCGCAAAGCGGGCGTTGTGCTCGCAGAGATAAGTATCGGCGAGATATCGGTTGGCCGCCTCAACCGTGGTGATGCCGTTGAGCCGCAGCAATGGTGGCAGGCGCTGTTGCAAGGTCCCGAATACCCGTTCCATGCGGCCGCGGGCTTCCGGGCTGTAGGACGGGATGTGCTCGATCCTGAGCTCGGCCAAGGCCCGTCCGACCTGGGTCGGCTGCCCCTTGTCGACCTTGCCGCCCGCCTTGGGGGTCGTGAAGTAGTGGCTGCCCCGGTCGGTGTACAGGGACGAGAACAACCCGTGCTGGCTGATCACCTCGTCCAGGCCGCGAAAGCTCGAGGCGGTGCCCTCCTCCTCGACCAGAAAGATCGAGTAGACCGCGCTCGTCGCATCGTCGAGCGTGACGATCAGATCGAGCGGCGCCTGGCCGGCCAGCCACGGGTGCGGCGAGCCGTCCTGAAAGAGCATCATGCCGGGCAGCGGCCGGCGCGGCCGCTTCTTGCGGTGCGCCGAGCGGCGCGGCGCGATCGCCACCAGACCGCGGCTCTGCAGCACTGTCTTCGTCCAGGTGTAGCCCAGGGCAAACCCGTGCTCGGACTGCAGCGCTTCGTGGAAGTGCTTGACCGTGAAGTCCCAATACCGCGTCCGATACTGCTCGACGACAAACTCGATGCGGTCCACCGGCGCGCGCCGCCCGGAGGCTCGCCCACGTCGCCGATCAATCAGGCCCTCCGCCCCGTCCGCCTCGTACCGCTCGCGCAGCCGGCGAAAATGCCGCTCGCTGATCCCCAAAAACTCCGCGGCCTCCATGCAGCTCAATCGCCCGCCTCGATACCGCTCCAACGCCTCCACATAGCGCGCCATTCGCACCTCGGGTCGCATCCCGATCCCCCGGTTTGGAACATCTCCAAAAACCGGACAGATCGTCTGCTACCAAACCCGGACATTCCATCTGCTACGGACACAAGGAGGCCGCGCAACTTGAATGCGCTCCCCTTTGGTGTTAAAGGAGATTTGCTTAATAAAGCTCGACTCTACCTGCCGAGCCTGGAGCCGAGGGCGAGCGTGATGAACCGGGTCATCGTAAATCGATCGGCCTCGGCCGCAGCGACTGAGCGATTTGCTTTCGAATACGGTGAGGTGGCCGGCCCGGCTGTAGGAGTGGGCATCTTGCGGACCGTAAAGGGCTGCCTCGCAACGATCATCCTCGTCGCGGCCATGCTGTCGGGGGCCGCGGCTGCGAACCGGTCGCCTGCTGCAGGCGAGGAAGCGACGCCGCCGCAAATCCAGCAGCTGCTGACTTTGCTCGCCGATCCCAAAATCCAGGTGTGGCTGAAGCAGCAGAACGAGACAAGATCGGCTGCCGCATCGGCCCTGGATGCCGCCGAGGAATCGCCGTCGCACTACCTCGATGCCCGTATCGGCGCGATCCGCGAACACCTCCTTGCCCTCGCCCATACGGTCCCCGATGTGCCGCACCAGTTCGCGCGAGGCGCAGCCCGCGTCAGCGCAGAACTCGGCGAACACGGAAGGGCCGAGGTCCTGCTGCTGCTCTTGGTTTTTGTCGGTCTGGGAACGGGTGTCGAATGGCTCTTCCGCAAGGCGACCGAAAGGATCCGCGACCGTCTCGACGGCCTTCCGTTGGAAACCGTCAAAAGCCGCGTGCATCTCGTCGCCATTCGCTTTGGCTTTGCGGTCGGCATGGTCGTCGCTTTTGCTCTCGGCAGCGTCGGCCCCTTCCTCGCGCTCGATTGGCCGCCGCTGCTGCGCGAGATGCTTTTCGGTTTGCTGATCGCCTTTCTCGCGGTGCGTATCGCGAATGTCGTCGGCCGGTTTCTGCTGGCCCCGCGTTACGATCGGTTCCGCATTATTCCGATGGATATGGTGGCCGCGCGTTTCTGGTACCGTCGGCTCGTCGTGTTCGTCGGCTGGTTCGCCTTCGGCTACGTGTTGGTCGGGCTCCTCGACACGCTCGGCTGGTCGCTGGCAGGACGCCAGCTTGTCGCCTATGTGCTCGGCCTGGGGCTCCTTGCGATTGCGCTGGAGGCAGTGTGGCGCCGGCCCGCCCGGCTCGACGAGAGCATTGCAGCGTCGTCGCCTGTGACCCGCCGCTTCGGCCATGGCGCGCTCAACGTGGCGCTGTCGGTCGGCATCGTGTTGTTGTGGGTGCTCTGGGTCGCACACGCGATGGCGGGCTTTTGGCTGCTGCTGGTCATCATCACCCTGCCGCTCGCGATTGGCGTCACGCGCCGTGCGGTTGAACATCTTCTTCGGCCTCCGGGCTCGCCGCAAATTGAAGGCGCGCCGAGCGTGCTCGCGGTTTTTATCGAACGGGGTATCCGGGGGGCTCTGATCCTCGGTGCGGTTGCGGTACTGGCGTGGGGCTGGGGTGTCGATCTCGCCCACCTCCACAGCGAGGAGACATTAGTCGCCCGCCTCGCCGATGGCGTGCTGAGCGCCGTCGTCATCCTGCTCGTCGCCGACCTCCTGTGGCACGCGATGAAGACGGCGATTGACCGGAAGCTCGCCGAATGCGCCGATCTTGGCCAGCCGAACACCGACGAGGCGCGGCGGCGGGCGCGGCTGCGCACCTTGCTGCCGATCTTTCGCAACATCCTGTTCGTCGTCGTCATCGTATTTGCGGCGATGATGGCGCTCTCGGCATTGGGCGTCCAGATCGGACCGCTGATCGCCGGTCTGGGCGTCCTCGGCGTGGCGATCG
>VAZT01000361.1 GCA_005884825.1 Alphaproteobacteria bacterium | reverse complement strand
CCGAGCGGCTGCTGGCGGCCGGGCGGCGATCCGATGAACCGATAGCCATCATCAGCAAGGCGACTACACCTGCACAATCGGTGCAGGTCTCGACGCTGGGAGAGATCGCGAGGACGGCAGTTGACATTCAGGCTCCGGCGATCGTCGTGATCGGCCGAGTCGTGGGCTTGCGGGCCGCGCTCGATTGGGTTGGCGCGCTTAGGCCGCAGGGGCTCGGGAAACCGTCGTGACCGGGCGCGGGCTGATCCTCGCCGCCCCCGCTTCCGGAAGCGGTAAAACCTTGGTAACCGCCGGTCTGGCGCGACATTTGGTTCGGCGCGGACTGAGCGTGGCGACGGCTAAAGCGGGGCCCGATTTCATCGATCCGACCTTTCACGCTGCGGCCACGGGCAAGCCTTGCCTGAACCTCGATGTCTGGGGGATGCGGCCAGCGACCCTCGCCGCGCTCGTCGCCGAGCTCGAAGCCGGCGCCGAGATCGTCCTTTGTGAAGGCGTTATGGGATTGTTCGACGGGACGAGCCATGACGGCGAGGCCGGTTCGACTGCCGAGCTAGCCCGCGTGACCGGCTGGCCGGTGGTGCTAGTCGTTGATGCGCGGAGGCAGGGCGTTTCGATCGCCGCTTTGCTGCGCGGCTTCGCCACTCATCAGCCTTCGGTGCCGCTGGCCGGAGTAATTTTCAACCGGATTTCTAGCGAACGGCACAGCGCGCTGCTCGCAGGCGCGGTGGCTCGGCATCTGCCCGGTCTCGCCTGTTTCGGCTCCTTACCGGCCGATCCGGGATTCGTGGTTCCGTCGCGTCATCTCGGCCTCGTGCCGGCGGCCGAAAACAGCGATGCCGACGCCGTCATCGAGCGCTGTGCCGCCCATATCGGCGCCTCCATCGATGTCGGGCGCCTGTTGAGCTTGGCCCGCCGTTCGGTTCTGACCGCTCCGGCTAGAGCAGTCCCGATGCCGCCTCTGGGTCGACGCATCGCGGTAGCCCGCGACGAGGCGTTCTGCTTCGCCTATCACACCGTGCTCGAAGCTTGGCGGAGTGACGGCGCCGAACTCACTTTTTTCTCGCCGCTCGCGGACGAGCCGCCCGACGCCGATGCCGATGCCGTCTACCTGCCGGGGGGCTACCCCGAGCTTTGGGCGGATCGGCTCGCATCGGCGGGAGCGTTTATGACCGGCCTTCGCCGGGCCGCGGCGAACGGGATGGCGATCTACGGCGAATGCGGCGGGTATATGGTTCTCGGCGACGCTCTGATCGATCGAGAAGGGCGCAGTCGGCGGATGTCGGGACTGCTGCCGCTGGTTACGAGCTTTGCCGAAAGACGGCTGCATCTTGGTTACCGACGGGCGATCTTGCGCATCGGCACTCCGCTCGGCTCTGCCGGCGCCGTCTTTCGGGGACACGAATTTCATTACGCGACAATTACCCGGCAGGGGACCGCCACCCCGCTCTTTTCGGTGGTCAGCGGGTCAGACGAACATCTCGGCGCCTACGGTTTGCGGCAAGGATGCGTCTTCGGTTCGTTTATTCACCTCATCGACCGCGAGACCCCGTAATAAAACGATTCGGCACCTGGACCCTCTCGAATTGCGATTGTGAAGGCCAGTACCCGCGCTTCTAAACCGCCCTTCGCCCGTGCTTCTCCACCTCCCGCCGCGGCGCTAGGCTGGTAATTCACAGCGGGTTGGGTAGGAGGTTGGCACTGGAAGATATCCGACGGGAGTCTGTGGCGGCGTACGAGTCCGACCCTCGCGTCTCGATCCGGGTCAGCCCGCGGGCGCGGCGGATCGCGCTGCGGATAGATGCGGCCGAACGCAAGGTCGAGCTGGTCCTGCCTCCCGGCGTGCCGACGAGCCATGGTTTGCGTTTTCTCGCCGGCAAGCAGGGATGGATCGCCGCCCGCCTCGCAGCCCTCCCGCAACCGGTGCGGTTCGCTGAGGGGGTGGTTATACCGGTGCTCGGCATCCCCCACCGGATCCGGCGCGAGGACGACCCGACAGTGCCGCCGGTGGCGATCCGTGATGGCGAGATCCGGGTGCGCGGCGATCCGGCGCATATCGAGCGCCGGGTGCGTGATCACCTCGTGGCAATAGCACGCGCCGAGTTGGCCGACCGGGCACGTCCCCTCGCGGCCCGGATCGGACGCAAGCTGGCGCGGGTCGGTGTACGCGATACGAAAAGCCGATGGGGGAGCTGCTCCGGTCGCGGCAACCTCTCGTTCAGCTGGCGGCTCGTCTTTGCACCCGGACCGGTCATAAACTATGTCGTTGCCCATGAGGTGGCGCATCTGGCCGAAATGAACCACGGGCCGCGATTTTGGCGCCTGGTAGAGAGCCTGTCACCCGACAGCGCGGCAGCGCGGGCATGGCTCAAACGGCATCGCAGCCGGCTGTTCTCCTACGGTTGATCGGCGGCCCCGCGGTGTGTTCCGACCGCATGATCCAGGCGAGCATCAAGAGGCCGGGCATGCAGGCCATGGTTGCGAGAACGAAAAACGGGCTCCATCCGAGCGTATCGGCGAGTGCGCCGCCCGAAGCCGACAAGGTCGTGCGGCCGATCGCTGCGAGCGAGGTTAAGAGCGCATATTGCGTCGCCGTAAAGGCGATATTACACAACCCGGACAGGTAAGCGACAAACGCCGCCGATCCCATGCCGCCGGTCAGGTTTTCGACCCCGATGGTCAGCGCCAACGTCGGCACATCGTGCCCGACCCAGGCCTGCAGCACGTACATCAGGTTTGAGAGCATCTGCAGGACGCCGCATACGAGGAGCGCCCTGAATATGCCGAGCCGCAGCACGACGACGCCCCCGGCGGCGAGACCGGCGAGATTGGCGACAAAGCCATAGGCCTTACCGATATTGGCGACCTCGACCTTGGTGAACCCGAGCGACACGTAGAGCGGGTTCGACATCGTTCCGGCGAGCGCGTCGCCGAATTTATAAAGGATCACAAACGAAAGGATCGCGAGCGCGCCGCGGCGGCCGAGCATGTCGGCAAACGGCGCGACGACGGCGCGCTCGAGCCAGGCTGCGAGCCGAGCAAGCGGTGAGCCCCCTGGCAGGGGTTCGGGCGGGCGAATGCCGCCCGGCTCGGGGGTGAACCAGACCGCCGCCATGCCAATGAACATGAGTCCGGCCATCAGCGCGTAGGCGAAGCTCCAGCCGCCAAAGCTCGCGGCATAGAGCGCTCCGGCCGACGCGGCGAGCATGCCGAAGCGGTAGCCCCATTGTGTCGCGGCGGCGCCGGCGCCCTGCTCTTCGGGCCGCAACAGCTCGATCCGGTAAGCGTCGATCACGATGTCCTGGCTCGCCG
>VAZT01000360.1 GCA_005884825.1 Alphaproteobacteria bacterium | reverse complement strand
CCCCTAAAGATCCGGCCAAGGAAGTCCTGAGATTTCGGCCAAGTCGACTCGGCATGCGGGAAATCGCTACCCCACAGCATCGTCTCGACGCCGATCTTGTCGCGCATTTGCACGCCGAGCTCGTCTTCCATGAACTCGACGAACATGTTGCGCTTCCAGTAATCGCTCGGCAGCAGGCCTTCGCGCGACTTCCAACCTTTGGTGAAAACCGGCCGCTCGCGATAGGTGAAGTCCATCTGCTGCAGCCAATGCGGGATCCAGGCGGTTGTTGCCCGGGACGCCATTGCGCGGGGTGGCGATATGCAACAGCAGCGGCAATCCGAGATCCTGCGCGGTCCACCACAGGCGGTCATAGATCGGATGACTATAGGGCTTGTCGGGCAATGGCGAGACCGGGATGAAGGCCCCGACGAGCCCGAGTTTCTTGCATCGCTCGAGTTCCTGGCGGCCCACGTTGACGTCATCGACATTGAGCATGCCGATGCCCTTCAAGCGCTCGGGATAGGGCTTGCAGAAATCGGCGATCCAGTCGTTGTAGACGCGGCAGATCTCGGTCAAGAGTTCGCTGTCCGGAATGCGGTACCAGAAGAGGCCCTGGCTCGGCTGCAGGCACGACCCCCAGACGCCGTCCTCTTCATTCTCTTTGATCATCGCATGCGGATCATAGCCGCCCTTGCGGACGTCTTCCCAGACCCCCAGGAAGTCGATCTGCGACGGGTCCTCGAAGCGTTGCCCGGCCTGCATGACGGCCCCGAGGGTCCCGACCTGCATGCCGTCGAGCACCCAGGCGTCGTATTCCCGGCCGCTCGGGGTCTTGCGGCGCTCCATCTTCGGCGCCCGGTCGCGGAACCTCGGCTCGATGCGCCCGGTATACATGTCCGGCGGTTCGACGATGTGAGAATCCGCCGAGATCAGCTTGTACTCCGCCATCACAGACCTCCTCCGTTTCCGCCGCGTGCGGGAATGCCGAAACCGGCAAGGCCAAACCCTATTGCTCCTTGAATTGGCGAGTCAAGCGGCGGTCGCGGCGGGATCCCGCGCGGCTCCGTTCCGAGTGCTCACGTGAGATGGAGGGGCTTTCGCCAACCGAATGGCGACCCGACCAACCTCGTGAAGCCTTGCTTGATCGCAACTCACGTCGTAGAACCGGCGACTGGATGGGACTTTAGGATAATTGTTTGGTCTCTGCTCGAAGCCGATCGGCATCGACTGCCATTGAGAATGTCAGATCCTGATAATGTCAGATCCGGGAATGTTAGAAGAAAAAACGAACGTAGCAGGCGAACTTACGCCGGAATTGTCCATCGTTATGCCGTGCCTCAACGAGGCGCAGACCGTAGGGACTTGTGTTCAGAAGGCGCTGGCGTACCTCGAAATGTACAATGTGCAAGGTGAGGTGATCGTTGCCGATAATGGCAGCAACGACGGCTCGCAAGCGATCGCTGCTGGCCTCGGCGCCCGCGTGGTGCCGGTCTCTTCGAGAGGATACGGAAACGCCCTCCGCGCGGGCATCAAAGAAGCGCGCGGCCGGTTCGTGATAATGGGTGACTCCGACGACAGCTACGACTTTCTGACCCTGCAGCCGTTCCTCGAAAAGCTTCGCGACGGATATGATTTGGTGCTCGGCAACCGTTTCCGCGGTGGGATCGCGCCGGGGGCTATGCCCCCATTGCACCGATTTTTTGGCAACCCGTTCCTGACGTTGATTGGCCGAACATTGTATCGCAGCCCCAGCCGGGATTTTTATTGCGGCCTGCGCGGCTTTCGGCGCGATGCGGTCTTGTCGCTCGAACTCGATGCGGTGGGAATGGAATTCGCCCTCGAAATGATTGTGAAGGCGAGCATTCACCATCTTCGGATCACCGAAGTGCCGACCCGCTTGTCGGTCGACGGCCGCGGGCGGCCTTCTCACCTGCGCAGCTGGCGCGACGGGTGGCGCAGCCTTCGGTTTTTCCTGCTGCTCAGTCCGCGTGCCGTGTTTCTCTATCCCGGCGCCGCGATTTTTCTGTTCGGCCTGCTGGCTACGCTTGTCCTGTTTACCGGCAACATTGCCGTGGGACGGATCGGCTTTGCCGAGCACACCATGGTCATGACCGCCGCCGCGATCAACATCGGCTTTGAATCGATGCTGTTTTGGGCCTTTGCCAAGGTGATCGCGATTCAACGCGGGCTGCTTCTGCGCGACCCGCTGTTCGAGAAACTGCGGCAAGCGATACCGCTCGAGCGCGGTCTTGCGCTCGGGGCATGTATGCTGCTGCTCGGCCTGATCACCTTTGGGGCTGCGATGGCCGACTGGTTCAATGTCGGCTTCGGAGCCCTGACTAGAGGCAGCGCGATACGCTTCGTTATCGCAAGCAGCACGACACTGGTGCTTGGGACGCAGATCCTCTACGGCTCGTTCTTCCTCTATCTTCTCGATTACCGCGCGACGTGTAGCACCAAGGATCAGCTCCATCCCCGTTGACCAAACGGCGTCGCGAGTTATGAGGAAACGGGAATGGAGGCGGTATGGTTATCTGTAATTGTTCCCTCCCACAACGGGCAGCGTTGGCTTTCTACCGCACTCCAATCGATCGCCGACCAGAAAGAGCGTGGCATCGAGGTTATTGTTATCGATTCCAGCACTGAGAATACGAGCTTAGCAATCGCCGAATCGTTCTCGACTCAATTTGTAATTCGGGCTCTCCGGTTCCGGCGCAGGTGTTATACGAACGGCTGCTGGTCCAAAACTTCATCGGCATCCCAACGCCGGCAATTCGACGCGACGCTTACCTCACGGTGGGTGGTCTCGACAAGGCGCTGTGGTATACCGCAGACTGGGATCTCTATCTCAAGATCGCATCGATCGGCAACATTTGTTACCATTCGACTCCACTAGCGTGCTTTCGAGTCCACAAGAATTCACTTACTGTTTTAGGAAGTCGGGATATCCATGACTTCAGAATACAACATAGCACGATAGTCGATCGTCACATTAATAAGCTTATTCCTGACGCAAGAACGGCTACACTGCGAATTTCCGAAGCCTCCATCGAGGTGAACGTGGCCCTCGCGGCAGCGGTCGCCGGTAAATTTGGTGCAATCAGCAAGGCCATACGTTCCGTCCTTTTTCTTGGACCCGCTGGTATAGCCCGGTATTTATCCTATTCGAGGATCGTCGACCGGGCGCTGCCTCGATTGCGGGCCGCGGTTGCCGGGAGATTTTGAGGCATCGTTCCGCCGCGGGTGCGATGATCGCGTTGGCTCGCAAGCATTGACTGGGCCCCGCGGAACCGGCATTGATCCCGCTCCACCGATAGCCGGGGGTAACCGCCATCGTTAAAATTCTAGTGACTAGCGCTCGTATTTTGGTCACTGCCGGGCTAATTCTGGCGCTAGCAATGCGGTTTGATTTAGGGCAAGCTGCCGCACTCATAAGCCACGCCAATCTGGGTCTGATCGCGGCAACGCTCCTGGTGGTGTCGATCGCGAATTTCGTGGTCGGCTGGCGCTGGCATTTGATCCTGTCGGCCGAGGCGGCTTCCCCGGGGTCAACCACGTTGCTGAAAATCATGTTTGTCGGCCTGTTCTTTAATCAGATCTTGCCTACCGGTGTTGGCGGCGACGTCGTTCGTGCATGGCGTTGCAGCCGGGTCGGCATCGCCTTGGGCGCCGCGATCAGGAGTATTCTGCTCGATCGCGCCTGCGGATACCTGGTGCTCGTCGTTCTTTATGCAGTGGGCCTACCGACTTTGCTGCACATTCTGCCTAGCGCACGGGAGCGCAACGCCGTACTCGCCGTTCTGGTCGTCAGTCTCCTCGCGCTGGTCGCGCTACTATCGCTGGATCGCCTGCCTCGGCGAATCTTGCGTTTTCGACTGATGTCGCCGTTTGCCGAGTTGTCGCGAGCCGGCCGGCGTCTGTTCACGAATCCCAGACGGTGCTGTGCCGTTCTCGGTCTGTCCGTCATTACGATCGCGCTCACTGTCCTCGCCTTCAAGTTTGCCGGAGACGCTGTCGGCAGCCGGCTTTCGCTCGGCAGCTGGATGATGATTGTGCCGCCGGTGACATTGATTCAGCTGGTACCGGTATCGCTCGCGGGGTGGGGGGTTCGGGAAGCGGCGCTGGTTGTCGCGCTCGGCTCGTTCGGGGTCCCGGCCGAGGCGGCGCTGGCGATCTCGGTTCTGGTAGGTCTCTGCCTGATCGTGGCGGGCTTGCCCGGCGGTTTGATCTGGCTTGCGGATTGGGACATTGCACCATCACCTGAGCCGAA
>VAZT01000359.1 GCA_005884825.1 Alphaproteobacteria bacterium | reverse complement strand
GATGTCCCACTGCTCGGCCAATGAATTCTCCGGGATCGATAGCGCGACCATCTCCTCGATCGTCTCACTGCGCATGTCGGTGATCGTCGAAGCGACGTCGCGGGCATTCATGATCTCGCGGCGCTGCTCGTAGACGACCTTGCGCTGGTCGTTCATCACGTCGTCGTATTTGAGGAGCTGCTTTCTGATGTCGTAGTTGCGCGCCTCGACCTTCTGCTGCGCCTTGGCGAGCGCCTTGTTGACCCAGGGATGGATGATCGCCTCGCCTTCCTTGAGCCCGAGGCGCTGCAGCGTCGAATCCATCCGCTCGGACCCGAAGATCCGCATCAGATCGTCCTCGAGCGAAACGAAAAATTTGGACGCGCCGGGATCGCCCTGGCGGCCCGAGCGGCCGCGCAATTGGTTGTCGATGCGCCGGCTCTCGTGCCGCTCGCTGCCGACGACAAAAAGTCCGCCCGCGCCGACCACTTCCTCGTGCGCCGTCTGGATCTCATTGCGGATGCCGGCAGCCCGCCTCTCACGCTCCGCCGGGTCGTCGATCGCCGCCAGATCGGTCTTGAGCCGCATGTCGAGATTGCCGCCCAGCTGAATGTCGGTGCCGCGGCCGGCCATGTTCGTCGCGATCGTCACGGTGCCGGGCCGGCCGGCCTGCGCGATGATGTAAGCTTCCTGCTCGTGATAGCGGGCGTTCAGCACGTTGTGCGGGATCTTGTGCTTCTTGAAAAGCGCCGACAGCGCCTCGGATTTCTCAATGCTGACGGTGCCGATCAGCATCGGCTGCTGGTTCTTCTGACACTCCAGCACGTGCTGCACGATCGCGTCGTATTTCTCGCGCGTCGTGCGGTAGACCTCGTCGTCGGTGTCGTCGCGGATGCATGGCTCGTTGGTCGGGATCTCGATGACTTCGAGCTTGTAGATGTCGCTGAATTCCTGCGCTTCGGTCATCGCCGTGCCGGTCATGCCGGCGAGCTTCGGATAGAGCCGGAAATAGTTCTGGAACGTGATCGACGCTAATGTCTGGTTCTCGTTCTGGACGGTGACGCCTTCCTTCGCCTCCAGCGCCTGGTGGAGCCCCTCCGAGTAGCGCCGGCCCTCCATCATGCGGCCGGTGAACTCGTCGATGATGATGATCTTGTCGTCCTTGCTGATGTAATCGGTGTCGCGGGCAAAGAGCTTGTGCGCGCGCAATGCCTGATTGACGTGGTGGACCAGCCCGACATTTTGGATGTCGTACAGCGAACCGGTCGTCATCAGGCCATATTGGCGCAGCAACCCCTCGATCTTCTCGACCCCCGATTCGGTCAGGGCTACCGTGCGCTGTTTTTCGTCCTTCTCGTAATCGCCGCCTTCTAGGGCCGGGATCAGCTTGTCGACCCGCATGTAGAGCTCGGAATTGTCCTCGGTCGGGCCGGAGATGATCAGCGGGGTGCGCGCCTCGTCGATCAGGATCGAATCGACCTCGTCAACGATCGCGTAGTGGAACGGCCGATGGACCATGTCCTCGAGCCGGAATTTCATATTGTCGCGCAGATAGTCGAAGCCGAGCTCGTTGTTGGTGCCGTAAGTGACGTCGCAGAGATAGGCCTCCTTCCGCTGCATGTCGTCGAGGTCGTGGACGATGACGCCGACCGTCAGGCCGAGAAAACGATAGATCTGGCCCATCCAATCGGCGTCTCGGCGGGCGAGGTAATCGTTGACGGTGACGACGTGCACACCATTGCCGGTCAATGCATTGAGATAAACGGGGAGGGTCGCAACCAACGTTTTGCCTTCGCCGGTCTTCATCTCGGCGATCATGCCGCGATGCAATACGATGCCGCCCATCAGCTGCACATCGAAATGGCGCTGCCCGAGAGTGCGCTTCGACGCCTCCCGTACGGTCGCGAAAGCGTCGATCAGGATGTCGTCGAGCTCGGTCCCGTCGGCGAGCTGTTGCTTGAACTGCTGGGTGCGCGCCCGCAGCTCGTCGTCGGACATCGCTTCGAGCTGCGGCTCCAATTCGTTGATGGCGGAAACGATCGGCCCCAGGCTCTTGACGTAGCGGTCGTTGGCGGAGCCGAACAGGCGCCGGGCTAAGGCACCAAGCATGGGACCCTCGAAAAATGGAAAAAATAGGCCGGATAAGTTCGCACGGCGACCAACCGAGAGATAGGCGGGCGTCCAAGGCGTGTCAATTCGAGCCGTCTCCCTGGGTTATGCGGGGGTCTCGTGCGACTTCGCCCTTTCGCTGCCTTGTTTGCGCGATACCGATATGCATCCATCCTTCTCCGCCGCTGGAGTGCAGCGGCTGTTCCTGAATATAGGTACTGCGATGCGTCCTCGTCTCTCGTTCACTCCGCTCGGCTTGACCTGCGCCGCCGGGCTCGCCGCCGTTATCGCCGGAGGCGGCGCCTTGCTGGCAGCCGACCGGCCGGCGCCGCAGCCGAACCCCGCCGCCACGATGCCGGCTCCAATGCCGCCGGGCAGCACGATCGTGGCGCGTGTCGACGGAACCGAGCTGCACCTTTCGGATGTCGAGGCGGCGCAACAGAGCCTGCCGCCCCAGGTCCAAAAAATGCCGCTCGCGCAGATCTACCCGATGCTGCTCGACCGGCTCGTCGACGGCATGCTGATCACCGAGGCCGGCCGCAAGGCTCACCTCGACCAGGATCCTGAGGTGCAGCTCCGGCTGAGGCGCTACGAGGACCGCCTGATCCAGGAAGCCTACCTCAATAGGGCGATCAAGGCCGCCGAGACCGAGGATCAGCTCAAGGCGCGCTATCAGACCTTCGCCAAGGAGAAGGCAGGGCGCGAAGAGGTGCACGCGCGGCACATCCTGGTCAAGACCGAGGCAGAGGCGAAAGCGATCATCGCCGAGCTCGACAAGGGAGCCGATTTCGCCGAGCTCGCCAAGAAGGATTCGACCGACCCCGGCGGCAAATCGGGCGGCGATCTCGGTTATTTCGGTCATGACGACATGGTAAAGGAGGTCGCCGATACCGCCTTTGCCTTGCCCGCGGGCCAGTACACCAAGGCGCCGGTGAAGACCGAGTTCGGCTGGCATGTCATCAAGGTCGAAGACCACCGCGTCAGCACTCCGCCGAGCTTTGACGAAGCGCGCCAGGAGGTCAGCCAACTGGTGGCGCACGACGTCGTCGACGCGAAACTGAAAGAGCTGCGCTCCGCCGCCAAGGTCGAGACCTACGGCCTCGACGGCAAGCCGCTCCCGACTAGCGCGAAGTAGCTCCATGAAGCGACTTCTCGGCTCAAACGCTCATTTTACCCTCTTCCGCCTGAAGGGCGGAAAGGGGCTTTGGCCGCCGGGGGGGTAGGCGATTCTGCTCTGAGTTAGGATGACTGATATCTCCCCCCTCGCCCCCGAGCGCTTTCCGGAGTTGGCGCCGATCGCCGGCGTACGGCTCGCCGCCTTCGCGTGCGGGATCCGCTATACCGGGCGAGACGATTTGATGCTGGCGGAACTGGCGCCGGACAGTGCGATCGCCGGCGTCTTCACGCGCTCGCTCACCGCAGGCGCGCCGGTGGTTTGGTGCCGCGACTGCCTGTCCGGCGGCAAGGCGCGCGGAATCGTCGTCAATTCCGGTAATTCCAATACGTTCACTGGCCGCGCCGGAAGGGAAGTCGTCGAGGCTACGGCCGCGGCGACGGCGCGGTTGTTGGGCTGCGACCCCAAGCAGGTGTTCATCTCCTCGACGGGCGTGATCGGCGAGCCGCCGGCGGCGGAAAAAATCATCGCGGCGTTGCCGCAGGTCATGCCGTTGCTTTCGGCCGAGAGTTGGGAATCGGCGGCACGCGCCATTATGACGACCGACACTTTCCCCAAAGGAGCCACCGCAACCGCAAATATCGACGGGGTCGAAGTCCGTCTCAACGGCTTTGCCACGGTGGATGGCGATACTTCGACCAGTGACACGGTGCTGCTCTGCGCGACCCAGCAGGCGCCGCACCGGCCGGTGGCGAGCCCGGCCGATCGGCGGCTCGGGGATTTTCGCCGGGCGCTCGATGCGGTCATGATCGATCTCGCGCAGCAGATCGTGCGGGACGGCGAGGGCGCGGGGAAGTTTGTCACGATCGAAGTGACGAGGGCCGCGACGGCGCGGGCGGCGCGCCGCATCGGACTCACCATCGGCAACTCGCCGTTGGTCAAGACGGCTCTTTCTGCAGGCGATCCCAACTGGGGTCGTATCGTGATGGCGGTGGGCCGGGCTGGTGAGAAGGTGGATCAAAACCGATTGTCGATTTCGATCGGCGGCATTCCGATCGCAGCCGAGGGCGGCCCGGTGCCCAATTATGACGAGGCGCCTGTCGCCGAATACATGAAGGGGCGCGAAATCACGATCGGCGTCGATCTCGGCATCGGCCGGGGCAAGGCGACGGTGTGGACCTGCGACCTGACCCATGAGTACATCGACATCAATGCCAGCTACCGCAGCTGAGCGGCGTATCGTGCTCGTCTCGGCGGTGGCGCTTGTCGACGCCGACGGGCGGGTATTGCTGGCTCAGCGCCCGGCGGGTAAGGCAATGGCCGGATTATGGGAGTTTCCGGGCGGCAAGGTCGATCCGGGCGAAACGCCGGAGACGGCGTTGATCCGTGAGCTCACCGAGGAGCTCGGCATCGACGTCACCGCAAGCTGTCTCGCTCCTTTCACGTTCGCGTCCCACTCGTACCCCGACTTCCATCTGCTGATGCCGCTCTATGTCTGCCGCAAATGGTCGGGCATTCCTGCCGCCCGCGAGGGGCAGCGCTTCGCCTGGGTGCGCCCGGCCCGGCTCGGCGACTACCCGATGCCGCCGGCCGACAAACCGCTCGTCGCAATGCTGTGCGACCTGCTCTAAAGCTATTTTGTTACACCCCCGCAGATGATCTTCGCCACGGCCCGCCGCGCCAGGGTGGCGGGGACACTCGGGTTGTGTTGGCGGTAGGCGCGGACGGCCGCCTCGAATGCATCCTGTGGTCGGGCGGACCGGAATGTGTCGAGCACCACTCGCGCCTGTTTGAGATCTGGCGCGGGCCAAGGTGAGTTATTCCCTGTCTCTGCCACTGGTTCTCTCCGATTCTATATCGCGCTCGGATGAGACCTCGAATGTAACAAGGCATCTGTCCGCCGGCGTACAATTCCAGCTTTTTTTTATAAATGCGGGACCGCGCTCGTCAGAGCAACCGGTCGAGCTGATCGTGATCAATCCGGTAGCATTCGCACGCGGTAAATTCGAGCCCGTCACGATCAGTGATTGTCAGTCGGCCGTGATAATAGCGGATCAGCCCGGAGCGCTGCAGGTCCCCGGCGGTGGTGGTGACCCCGGCCCGCCGAACGCCGAGCATCGAAGCCAAGAACTCGTGCGTCATCGGCATAGTGTCCAATCCGATGCGGTCGCTCGCCATAAGCAGCCATCGGGCGCAGCGCTGCTCGACCGAATGCAGCCGGTTACAAGCGGCAGTTTGAGCGGTCAGGTTCAACATCGCCTCTGCGAAGCGCAGTGCGATGGCGCGAAAGGCGGCGCTTTGATCGAATATCGCCTTGCAGCGCGTGGCGCTCATTCGAAATGCAGTACCCGGGATCTGTACCAGCGCCATCTGCGACGATACTTCGGCGCCGAGAAGGGCGGACACGCCGATCACGCCCTCCATCCCGATCATCCCGACTTCGATTGTCGTGCCGTTCGCCATAGCGTTCAGCACAGATCCAAGCCCTTCCTCGATGAAGTAAACTTCCTCGATCGGGGCTCCTGCTGCGTGCAGAACTTGCCTTAATGACAAGGACACGGAATGCAGGTTCGAAGAAAACTGCTCCAGCTCTCCCGGGGGAAGCGCATTCAGCAGCCGATTCTTGATGGTGTTGCGTTGTGCCGAAGGCATTTGCGCTCCCGCATCTTCGAGCGGGAGCACACATCTCTCTCTGTCGCCACCTGCCCGAAGATGTCGGGGCGATCAAAGAGATCTGGGCATTCTTGACCGCCTCGACAACCAGCTAGAGCATCGGGCGGCCGCCGGTGACCGGGATCATCGCGCCCGACATATAGCTGCCGTCGTCTGAGGCGAGCAGCACATAGGCCGGAGCGAGTTCGGCGGGCTGGCCGGCGCGTCCGAGTGGCGTGTTCTCGCCGAAATGTTCGACATTCGCGGGCGGCATCGTCGACGGGATCAGCGGGGTCCAGATCGGCCCCGGGGCGACGCAGTTGACGCGGATTCCCTTCCCGGCGAGGAGCT
>VAZT01000358.1 GCA_005884825.1 Alphaproteobacteria bacterium | reverse complement strand
CGGCCGCGCGCGCCGCTTCGAGATCATAGGTGTTGTAGCCGGCGCTCAGGGTCTGCACGATCCGCAGCTTCGGTGCGGCCTGGTAGAATTCCGGCCCGTGCTTGAACTGGCCAGCGCCGATGTAATACTCGGTGTCCTTCAGCAATTGGAAGAATTCGGGCCTGCCATGCGGGGCTGTGGCAAGCTCCCAGCCCGGTGGCAGCAAATCGTGGGCGATGGCGAGCGTCTCCTCGGAATGGGTGCCGGGAGTGAGAATGCGTGGCATGTAGCGTCTCCTCTTTGGGGGAATTGTCGCGCCTGGTTGGCAAGAGCCGCATCGTAGCGATAGGTTGCGATCGTCGTCAAATCAGCCCGGAAGAACAGAACCATGCCCGAGTCGCTCGAAAGCCGCTTTCAGAACCTGCACGAGTTCGTAACTCAGGCGCGTACCAACCTCGATCGCAACAATTGGGACTACCTGATCGGCGGCTCGGAGACCGAAACGACCCTGGCCCGCAACCGCCTGGCGCTCGATGCAATAGGCTTTCGGCCGCGGGTATTGCGCGATGTGTCGAACATCGATTGCAGCAGCTCGCTGTTCGGCAAGAAGCTACGCATCCCAGTGCTGTGTGCGCCGGTCGGCTCGCTCGAAGTGTTCGAGCCGGGCGGCGGCGCTACGGTCGCCGAGGCGACCCGCCTCTTTGGCAACGGCATTATCTTGAGCTCGGTGTCGCATCCCGGGCTCGACAAGACCGCCGAAGCTTCCGGCGACGGCTTCAAAATCTTCCAACTCTATGTTCGCGGCGACGCCGCCTGGGTCGACGACCATGTCCGCCGCGCGATCGACAAGGGCTATGACGCCTTTTGCCTGACCGTCGATACCGACAGCTACAGCCGCCGCGAACGGGACATCGCGAAGCGCCACCAGCGCCGGCGCGTGCGCGTCGCCGACGCCCGCATCTTCCAGGCGCAATTCAACTGGCGCGATGTCGAGCGCATCAAAAAGGGCTTCGACATTCCGCTCATCCTCAAAGGCATTGCGACCGCCGAGGACGCCAAGATTGCGGTCGAGCACGGGGTCGACTGCGTCTATGTCTCAAACCATGGCGGGCGGCAGCTCGATCAGGGCGTCGGCTCGATCGACGTATTGCCGGAGGTCGTCGAGGCGGTCGGCGGGCGTGCGCGCATCATCGTCGACGGCGGCATCAGCCGAGGGACCGACGTGGTCAAGTCGCTGATCCTCGGCGCCGACGCGGTCGCCTGCGGCCGGCTCTATGTCTACGGCCTCGCCGCGGCCGGCGCCGAGGGCATGGTGCGCCTCTTCGAGATCCTCGAAGACGAGATCCGCATCTGCCTCTCGCTGCTCGGCGTCAGCGCCTACCGCGAGCTCGACAAGTCCTATATCCGCCCGGCCCGCCAAGTGGTGCCGCCCCACGTCCACAGCGCCTTCCCGCACCTCAACCTGCCGCGCGAGACGTATTGACCGAGCGGGCGCAATCGCCCGGGCGGCCCTTCGCGACGGGGCTGGGCGCCGCCCGCCCTCCTGTTTTTGCACGGAATCTACAGGAGGCATCGCCTCTCCTCACCACGCCAACCGGCGACACGGTACGATCCGAATCTAGCAATTTTATCGTTATCGCAACTGAAGGCCAAGCCCATCGCGTCAGTGTCGGCGCCTGTTTCGCCTGTTTTATCAAGTCGAGATCAGGTATCGGCGACTTCCTTGAATGCCAATCTCGCGACCAAACCGCCGACTGCGCGGTGATTGAATGCGTCGTTCGCTGCTCTCCACACGGCGACCTCAACCGCCGAACGGCGGAGGCCGAATACGCTGCGCCTGCCCCGCTCGATCCGAGGCGCCCCCTAGGCCGCGGCGGGCCTGAAATTACGCCGGGCGCTGGCGGGACGCCTGCGGCGCTGCGCCCGCCATTGCCGCGGCGATCTTGTCGGGGCGCGTGAAGGCGAGGTATTCGGCAGCATATTCGGGGGGCAGGATTTCGACCATCGTCTCGTTCTCGACCCACACCTCGATCACGTGGAACGGGCCTCGGTTGCAGCGGAAGCATTGCCAGCCCTCGCGGGCGGCGATCCCCTCGACCTTGTCGGCATCCGTAGCGACGCTGAGCGCGAAATGGGTTGGGCCGAAGCCGCGTGCTTCCGGCTTTTTCACAAAGCCGCCGCCGTTGCTGCCGCCCGGCTGCAGCTCGGTTCCCGCCGGGTAGACCTCGACACCCGACCCGTGCTCATCGAGCTGGAGAGCGAAGAAGCTCCCCGGGTTGGGCGGAAACGGCACCGCCTTACCCCCCATCAGCTCGGCCAAAATTCCAGCGACATGCTTCGGATCGCGCGCTGCGATCGATAGATGATGGATCATCGGTCCCTCATGACTTTTCCAGTACGATGGGTAGCACAAAATGGCCGCAGGCGCGACGGGCGGCAAGATGGACTATATAACCCGGCTATGATGCGCCTCCTGCTCGCCCTCATGCTCGTCCTCGTTCCTTTGTCATCCCGGGCGCAGCCCGCATCCGGGCCGCCGGCGGTCGGGGTGGTGCGCGCCGAGCGCCAGCAGATCACGCAGACCGATCAGTTCATCGGGCGGATCCAGGCGGTCGGACGTGTGGCATTGGTTGCCCGGGTCACCGCCTTTCTCGAAAAGCGGCTCTTTGTCGAGGGCGCCGAGGTCAAACAGGGGGATCTCCTCTACCAACTCGAACAGCCGCCGTTTCAGGCGCAGGTCGAGAACAACAAGGCCAATGTCGCTCAGCTCGAAGCGCAGCACCGCAATGCCGAGCTGACGCTCGAGCGGGCGCAATATCTGCTGAAGACCGTCGCCGGCCAGCAGTCGAACGTTGATTCCGCGCTCGCTCAGGAACGCTCGCTGGCGGCGCAGATCGAGGCCGCCAAGGCGCAGTTGCAAATAGCCGAGATCAATCTCGGCTATACCGAGATCCGCGCGCCGATAAACGGCAAGATCAGCGCCACCGAGGTCACCGAAGGCAACGTCGTCTCGCCGACGAGCGGGACCCTGGCGAACCTCGTCAGCCAGGATCCGATGTACGTACTCTTTCCGATCTCGACGCGCGAAGGGCTCGATCTGCGCGACCGCTACGAACCGAAGGGCGGCTTCAGTGCGGTTGTGCTGAAGCTGCGACTGCCGGATGGGCGGATCTACGGGCAGGAGGGAAAGCTCGATTATGTTTCTCCGACAATAGCCACCAACACCGACACGGTCACGGTGCGCGGCGTCGTCCCCAACCCGCTAATACCAGGCATGCCTCCGAACGGACCCGCCCCGCGCGAGCTTTTCGACGGCGAGTTCGTGACGGTGATGCAGGAAGGCGTTGAGCCGATCACCGTTCTGGCCATCCCACGCGCCGCGGTGCTATCTGACCAGCAGGGCGATTACGTCTACGTCGTCGATGCGCAAAACAAAGCACAACGACGCCCCATCCAGCTCGGCCAGTCGACCCCCTCGACCGCCGTCGTGACCAACGGCCTGACCGAAGGAGAGCTGGTCATCAGCGAAGGGCTGCAGCGGGTCCGCCCCGGCGAAGTCGTATCGCCCGGCCCGGCGAGCCCGCCGCCGGCGATTTCCCCGGCGGCTGAGCAGGGTGCGAGCGGCGGCGCCGGCAGTTCCGCGGCCGGCGACGGGCCGAGCGCGCCAAAGGCGAACCAATGATTTCGGCAATCTTTGTCGATCGGCCGCGGCTCGCGGTCGTCATCGCGCTCGTAATCACGATCGCCGGCGCGCTGGCGATGATGCGCATTCCAGTCGCGCAGTTCCCCGACATCGTGCCGCCGCAGACCGTAGTTTCGGCCACCTTTCCCGGCGCCTCCGCCGCCGTCGTCGAATCGAGCATCGCCCAGCCGATCGAGGCGCAGGTCGTCGGGGTGGACAAGATGCTCTACATGAAATCGACGAGCGGCAATGACGGCAGCTACAACCTGACGGTCAGCTTTGTGCTCGGCAGCGATCCCGACATCAACACCAACGCCGTCAATAACCGGGTGCAGACCGCCCTGGCCCAGCTCCCTCAGGAAGTCCAGTTGGAGGGGCTGACGATCCAGAAGAAATCGTCGGCGGTCCTGCAGTTCATCATGCTCTATAGCGAGAACGGCAAGCAGGACCCGCTGTTCGTCACCAATTACGCGATCATCAATGTGCTCGACGTATTGTCGCGTACACCCGGGGTCGGCCAGGCGCGCTTGTTCGGTGCGCTCAATTACTCGATGCGCATCTGGTTCGACACCCAGCGCCTCGACAATCTGCAATTGACCCCGGCCGATGTGATCACGGCGATCCAGGCGCAGAACGTGGAGGCGCCCGCCGGTCGCATCGGCGCGCGCCCGATCGCCAGAGACCAGCAATTCCAGATGAACGTGCAGACGCAGGGTCGCCTGACGACACCCGAGCAGTTCGGCAATATCGTATTGCGTGCCAATCCCGACGGCTCGTTGCTGCGGGTACGCGATGTCGCGCGGGTCGATCTCGGCGCCCAAAACCAGGACGTTGAAGGCCGCCTCAACAGCGAGCCTGCTGTGGGGATCGGCATCTATCTCTCTCCGGGCGCCAATGCTGTGCAGACCGCTGCGCAGGTCAGGGCCAATTTGGACCGCTTGAGCCAGCGCTTCCCGCCCGGTCTCAAATATCTGGTCAATTACGACACGACCACCTTCGTCCAGGCGACGATCCACGACGTGCTGATCACATTGTTGATCGCCTTTGTGCTAGTCGTGATTGTCGTCTTTCTGTTTCTCGGCAGTCTGCGCGCGACCCTCATTCCCTCAATCGCCGTGCCGGTCAGTTTGATCGGCAGCTTCGCGCTGTTGCTGGTGATGGGCTATTCGGCCAATACGATCTCATTGCTCGCGATGGTGCTGGCGATCGGCATCCTGGTCGACGACGCGATCGTGGTGGTCGAGAACGTCGAACGCGTCATGGAGGAAGAACCGAACCTGTCACCCGGGGAAGCGACAAAAAAGGCGATGGCCGAGATTACCGCGCCGATCATCGCAATCACGTTGGTCCTCCTTTCCGTGTTCGTCCCGATCGCCTTCATCCCCGGCATCTCGGGAACATTGTTCCGGCAATTCGCCGTGACGATCAGCGTCGCGATGCTGATTTCGGCATTGAATGCTCTGACGCTATCGCCGGCGCTGTGCGCCGTCTTCCTCCGTCCCAGTGGCCCGAGGCGCGGCCCGATGGGTTGGGTGTTGCGGCGCATCGACAATATCCGCGACGGTTATGCGGCGATCGTAGGTCGCCTGGTGCGCGTCTCCG
>VAZT01000357.1 GCA_005884825.1 Alphaproteobacteria bacterium | reverse complement strand
TGCTCTTGATGCCGATCAGGTTGCGGCTGCCTTGCTCGTCGGCGGATTGCGAGCCCCAATATTCGCGCTGCTCATTGCCGGGCGACAGTGACTCGCCGAATGCGGTCACAGCCATGTCGTAATCGAATGTTTCCATGCGCTTCTGGTATTGCGCATTGTCGACGGTGCGCACGCGCGCGGTAACACCCATCCGCTCGAGGTTCTTCGCAAAGGGCAGGACGATGCGCTCGAACTGCGGGTTGTCGAGCAGGATTTCGAACTCGAACGGCTGACCCGTCTCGTCATTGACGAGCTTCTCGCCCTTGAAGGTCCAGCCGGCCTCCTTCAGCAATTTCAGCGCCGCGCGCACGCCGTCGCGAATGTTGCCGGAACCGTCGTATTTCGGCGGGTCGTATTCGGTCGTGAAAACCTGGTCGGGGATCTGGCCGCGGAACTTTTCGAGGATCTTCAATTCCTCGCCCTGCGGCTCCCCGGTGGCCGCCAATTCCGAATTATCGAAATAGCTGCGTGTGCGCTTGTAGGCGCCGTAAAACAAATTCTTGTTCGACCATTCGAAATCGAAGGCATACGCCAACGCCTCCCGCACCCGCGGGTCCTGGAACAACGGCCGGCGCAGATTGTACGCAAAGCCCTGCATGGGGCTCGGCAATCCATTCGGGATCTCTTCCTTTTTTATAAGGCCCGCGCGCAAGGCCGGGCTGTCATACCCGGTTGCCCAGTCTTTCGATGAATTTTCGAGCTTGATGTCGAACTGGCCCGCCTTGAAGGCTTCGAGTGCTATCGTCGCATCGCGGTAATAATCGTAGCGGATCGTGTCGACATTGAAGCGGCCCTTGTTGACCGGCAGATCGGCCGCCCAGTAATCGGCGACGCGGCGGTAGGTGATCGAGCGCCCGGGGTCGACCGCTTCGATCTTGTAAGGGCCGCTGCCGAGTGGCGGGTCGAGCGTCGTCTTCTCGAAATCGCGCCCGGCCCAATACGCCTTCGACAGCACCGGCATCTGGCCCAGGATCTGCGGCAATTCTCGGTTCTCCGCCGATTTGAACGAAAACCGGACGCCACGCTCGCCCTCCTTTTCGAGCTTGGTAACGTCGCCGTAATAGGAGCGGTAGGAAGGGGACCCTTTGGCGCGCAAAATCTCGAAGGTCCAAACGACGTCCTCCGGCGTCATTGGGGTTCCGTCGTGAAAACGCGCCTCCCTGCGCAAGGTGTAGAGCACCGAAAGCTTGTCGGGGGCGAGCTCGATCTTTTCGGCGACGAGGCCGTATTCGCTGCCGGGCTCGTCCTCGGAGGCTACCGCCAAGGTATCGAAGATCTGGCCTATCCCCGCCGCTGGAACGCCTTTGACGACAAAAGGGTTGAGGGTGTCGAAGGTGCCGATCGAGAAGAGGCGCATCGTGCCGCCCTTCGGCGCGTCCGGGTTGACGTAATCGAAATGCTGGAAATCCGGGCCGTATTTGAGGTCGCCAAACAGCGACATTCCGGGTGTCGTGGCCGCGACTGCGGCAGCGGCCGGTCCGAGCGACAAGAAAAGCGCGACGAGGATTGCAGAAGCTCTGCGCATTACTTTAACTCCACCCGACCAACTCAGCCGCCGAGGAGATCGAGCGCCACCCGATGTGTGCGACGATCGCCGGCCACCAGGATGCGGCCGTCCGAGGCGATATCGAGACTGGCTCCGTGCCAATCGGTGGCGATGCCGCCTGCCCCTTCGACGATCGGAGCCATCGGGCAAAAATCGTATGGCTTGAGGTCGGCTTCAAGAACGAGGTCGATGAAGCCGGCGGCGAGGAGACCATAAGCGTAGCAATCGGCGCCGAACCGCGTCAGCTTTGCCGCGCGGGACACTCGGGCAAAGGCAGCGGCGCCCGCTTCCCTGAACATGTCGGGTGTCGTGGCAAACAGCGTGGCCGCCGCGAGCGCCGGGCAGGCGCGGCAGCGCACCGCCCTGCCGTTCAAGGCTGTCGGGCGTCCCTCGACGCCAACCCAGCGCTCCCGCGAGATCGGCTGGTCGATAATCCCGAGGACCGGGCGCCGGTCGCGGGTCAGCGCGATCAGGGTGCCAAACAGCGGAACCCCGCTGATGAAGGATTTCGTCCCGTCGATAGGGTCCAATGTCCAGACGAATTCGGCATCCTCGCGAATGCGGCCGAACTCTTCCCCAATGATGCCGTGATCCGGGAAACGCCTCTCGATCAGCAAACGCATCGCTTGCTCCGCGGCCCGGTCGGCGGCCGTGACCGGGGTCAAATCTGGCTTATCGTCCACCACAAGCGGTTGCCGAAAATACGGCCGGATCGCCTCAGCGGCCGCATCGGCGAGGCTGAGCGCGAGGGCAAGATGCTCGTCGAGCGGCGCGGACGGCACCGCCCCTCACCCTCCCGCTTCGCGGGCCCCTCCCTCTCCCCGCTGACGCGGGGCGAGGGGCTCGGCGGCTCCCTCCCTCGCCCCGCTTGCGGGGAGAGGGCTGGGGTGAGGGGCCTTGTTCGCCACCGGGTCTACTTCAGGGTTTCGAGATAGGCGATCACGTCGGCACGGTCCTGGGCTTTGGGGAACCCGGCAAAGGTCATCTTGGTGCCCTTGATCAAGGCCTGCGGCTTCCACAGCCATTCGTTGAGCTTCTCCGGATCCCACTTTTCGCCCTTATGCCCTTGCATCGCCGCGGAGAACTGATAGCCGGGCACCTCGGCCATGGCCTCCTCGGTGATATCCCAAAGGTTCGGGCCGATCTTGTTTGCTGCGCCTTTGTCGAAGGTGTGGCATGTGGCGCAGACCTTGGCGAGCTGCTCGCCCCTCTTGGGATCGGCCTTGGCGAGCAATGGCCCGATCGGCTCGGGCCCGGCGGCCGCTCCCTCCGCCGCCGGTGCGCTCGCGGTCGGCTCGGCGCCCGCCACGATAAAGACGGGTTTTTCGAGCTCCTTCGGACGCACCAGCTGACCCGCCAGGATCCCTGACACCATCGCGACAATCATCGCCGTGAGCACCGACGCAATGA
>VAZT01000356.1 GCA_005884825.1 Alphaproteobacteria bacterium | reverse complement strand
TCGAGCCACAGCTGGCCGAGGCCCGTGCCGCGGCGGTCGATCGCCTCAACGCATTGCTTCCGGCCGGCAAGGCGACGACCAAGCCCGAGGAGATCGTCAAGGCAGCGCGTTATGCGCGGGTCGACACTCTCTTCCTGACCGGCGACGACCATCTTTGGGGGCGGTTCGACGAATCGGAAGACCGCGTCGTCGCTCACGGCAGCGCCGCCGACGGGGACATCGATCTCCTCGACTTTGCCGCGCTGATGACCTTGCGTCAGGGCGGGTCAGTGATCTTCGTCGAGCGAGAGGCGTTAGCTCCGCCAGGCCTCTCCGCCGCGATCCTGAGATACTGAACGGGCGTTAGGGCCGGACCAGCGGCTTGCGAAAGCGTAGCGAATTCGGCTCGTAGCCGATATTACGATAAAAGGCGTGGGCCTCCGCGCGGTCCATGGCCGAGGTCAGCTCGACGAATTCGCAGCCGGCGGCTGAGCCAACCTGTTCGGCGTGCTGCATCAGCAGCTTGCCCACCCCGCGGCGGCGTGCCCGTCGGTCGACCACCAAGGCCGTAACGCGCACGATCGGGCTTGGGTATTGCAGCATCCGAGACAGATGCAATGCGAGGAGGCCAAGAATCTGACCGTCCGCGAGTGCGAGAAAAATCGGGTCCGCCCCGGTTTTGCCGAGCTCTGTGACCTGTTCTGTCGCCTGCCGAATCGAGACTGTGTACCCCAGCTCGTCCAACAGGGTGCTGACTGCAGCGGAATCTTCGGGCGTGCAGGCCCTGATCTCGATCATATCCCGCTTCCGATACCAAGAAGCTCGCCGATGCGGTCGGCCGCCTTGAGGCCAGAGCCGGTTAGCACGGCAACGCTCGTCTGATCCGCCGTAATCGTCCCGTCGGACAGGAGTCGGGTCAGCGCCGCCCCGGCGGTGGCGGCGGTGGGCTCGACAAAGAGCCCGAGACGGCCGAGTGCGGCGAGCGCCGGCGCGATCTCCTTTTCGGCAACCGCGACGACGCCTCCTCGCGATCGGCGCAACGCTGCCAAGACCTCGGCGATGCGGACCGGTTTGGGGGTGGCGATTCCGTCGGCCAGGGTCGGTTGTGCTGCGAACGGCACGAACCGGTCCGCGCCCGCCGACCAGGCCGCCGCAAAAGCTGCGCAATTCGCCGCCTGGACGGCAAAGAGCCGCGGCCGCGCGGCAATCTCGCCGCCTCTCGCGAGTTCGTCAAAGCCCCGTTCGAGCCCGAGAATGTTGCTGCCGTAGCCGGTCGGAACGAGGATGTTGTCGGGAACCCGAAAGCCGAGCTGCTCCCACAGTTCGAAGGCGAGGGTCTTGGTGCCCTCGACGAAGAAGGGCTGCCAGTTGTGGCTGGCATAAAAGCTTTCCCCGATCGCGGCGAGCGCCGCTTCGGTTACGTCCTGCCGCGTGCCGGGGATCGGCCGGACATCGGCCCCCGAGGCGGCGATCTGCACCAGCTTGGCACGCGGCGCCGCGGCCGGGACATAGATGCGGCACGGAATTCCCGCTGCCGCTGCGTAAGTGGCGATCGAGGCGCCGGCGTTGCCCGAGGAATCCTCGTGGATCGGCCTGACCCCGGTTTCGAGCAAATGATTGAGCATGACCGCCGTGCCGCGGTCCTTGAAGGACCCGGTCGGCATCTGTGATTCGAGCTTGAAATGGATGTTCGCACCCTGCCACTCGCGCACCACGAGCGGTGTCCATCCTTCGCCGAGCGAGATCCGCGGCGGAGCCGATAATGCGAGCGCCGCCGCGTAGCGCCACAGCGAGGGATTCGTCGTAACAATGTCGCCGCGCCCGATGCCCCGGCCAGGCGCCAGATTGAGGTGACCCCCGCAGTCGCACCGCCACAGCGGCCGGTCGGCAGGGTAGACCCGCCTGCAGGCGGGGCAACGATAGCTCGCGATCGTCATCGTCACTTATCCAAGCCCGCAGCACGAGGCTAGCTGAACTCGACCGCTGCCACCTCTGTTCTCAACGAGAGGCCCGCATGCACAACAGTAGAGGAAATGGACATGGCCCAGGCAAAGGTCACGACTGACCACGACGAAATCCGCGAATGGGCGGAGGCCCGCGGCGGGCGCCCTGCCGCCGTGCGCCGGACGCATTCGAAGGACAATGTCGGGATTATCCGGATCGAGTTCCCCGACGCCCCGAACGCCAAGGACGATGCCCTCGAGGAGATTTCCTGGGAGGAATTCTTCGAGAAATTCGAGGATTCGAACCTGGCGCTGCTCTATCAGGAAGAGACCGCCAAAGGTGAGCTCAGCAACTTCAACAAGCTCGTCGGCCGCGAAACTGCGGAAGCCCGCGAGCACGGCGAGAGCCGCGCCAGCCGTCATCACGGCAAACGCTAAGCCCGGCCAGCGCGGCCGGCGACACCTTCTTACACTGATCTCCGCCGTCGGGTAGTGTCGAAGGCGGTCGGTGGAGGAGTAATTCGGAGTGGGGCGGGCAACGGTCATCGACGGCGCTGCGGTGGCTGCCGAACTGCGCCAAAGCGCCGCCGAGATTGCG
>VAZT01000012.1 GCA_005884825.1 Alphaproteobacteria bacterium | reverse complement strand
CAGAATGGTTGGGTTCCTTGCGTGTAAGCGCCGTTTGAGAGTTGCGCCTGTATTCTCTCCGGTATAACTGTCTTGTCGAAAGAAGGGGGCGGTATGACTGAGTTTCTGAAGCTCAATGCATATGTGAAAAGTCATGGGGGCAAAAAACGTGTCTTATCGTATGCCTTAATTGGTGCGCTGTGCGGCCTAATTGCATTACCTGTAGGCTTTTTTTCTGGACGTTCGCACGGATACCGGATGGCCGTAGGGGAACTCTCGGCGACACGAGCAAATGCACACACCTCCGCCCCGATGCCCGCTTCGGGGGCGGTGCCATCTCCGACACCTATCAAACCGCAGCCCGTTCAATCTGAGGCCAGCAAGCCAACGGTGGGCGCAAAAGAGAGCTTCAAGCTTCAATCGCACGAATGACCGAAGACGGCGGATTGATCCTGCCGACCCGGACGTTCGTGGTCGCCGGAGATATATCGCTCATTTATCTTCGGGCGGTCGTGCCCGTTGAGGACCCGGAGGTCTTTGAGTACGCGATCAGGTGCACGTGCGACTTCGCCGTTCTGCAGCGTCGGCGCGTGCTCCTGACGCCTGACAGCAAGGTTCGCGGGCAGTTCAGTTTGTCAGTCGAGGTTCGAACGCCGGCGGGCGACCTGGTTGACCGGCGCAGCCTAGAGATTGGTGTCGTTGATCCGCAGGCCGGCTCCGGGCAGTCATTCCAAATGCTGATGGTCGGCGATAGTCTCGGGCACGCCAATCACTTCCCGGACGAGCTGGCAAATTTGCTGCGCCGTCCGGGCAACCCCGACGTGACTTTTGTCGGCTCGTTTCGACCGCCGGGCTCGACGGTTCCGCACGAACAATACGGCGGCTGGACGTTCCGCCATTTTAACGAGCTCTTCAACGCGGACCCGCGAATTTTCCACAAGGACCGCAGTCCGTTCATTTTTTCG
This sequence comes from Alphaproteobacteria bacterium, assembly GCA_005884825.1. Classification (GTDB taxonomy): domain Bacteria; phylum Pseudomonadota; class Alphaproteobacteria; order ATCC43930; family CGMCC-115725; genus AP-15. The sequence continues at coordinate 11,012 of VAZT01000012.1, read as the reverse complement.
GGTGGCGGAGACAAGCCGGTCTTCGACGCGCAGCGCTATTTTGATGAAACGCTGGGGGGCGTGCGGCCTCGCAATATCCATATCCAGCTCGGCATCAACGATGCATTCGGGCTGCTGCCAAACGATCCCGGGCTCGCCGCAAAGCTCGATGCAATTTTGCGTCAGGCCGATCTTCTGATCGCCGGGCTGCGCAAGGCACTACCCGACGCAACCATTACCGTCGGTTCGGTTATTCAGGCCAACGCCACCGACCGGGCATTTATTGAAAGCTACCCCAAGGAGCGCGAGGAGCTGCGGAGCGAGTGGCGCTGGCGTCAAGTTCAGATGCGACTTGCGCGCAAGATGGTGGAGCATTTCGAAGGGCGCGAAGCAGAACGGATCTATCTAGTTCCGACGCACATGGCCGTCGATCCGATCGAAGGCTACAACCCGCATCCTTATATGGTCGCGGCGTTTGATTTCAAAATTGGAAATGCAGTTCACCCCAATAACATCGGCGACGCTCAGCTCGCATCGGCGATCTATACCGTCCTCAAGGCCGAGCTCGCGGGCCCGGTGATACACTGATGGAGTGCCGGCGCTGTTACCGGCCGGCCCGTGCCAGCGCCAGCACCTCCGGGGAAGCGCGCAGGCGAGCGTAATCAGTCTTGCCGTTATCGTTGACCGGCAGCTCAGGAACGAAGAATAGCTGGAGCGGCACCATGTATTCCGGTAGCTCTTGGCGACAGGCGCACTGGAGGCTGTCGCGGATCGTCTCATCTGCAACGAGGAAGACGGCGCAACCGATCGCCGAGGCCTCTCCATCCGGAACTACCGGGACGGCGGCGACCAACCCGCTGCCGCTGGCGCACCGCACCACTGTCTCGATCTCCTGCAGCTCGACGCGGAAACCGCGGATCTTTACCTGATGATCGTTGCGCCCGGCAAAGACGAACCCGACTGCTGGATCGTAGCGCCCCTGGTCGCCAGTCCGGTACCAGCGCTCGCCGCGATACTTAAAAAACCGCGCCGCGGTGAGATCCGGCGCGTGCCAATAGCCGTTCGTGACCTGAGAACCGGAGACGCATATCTCGCCGGCTTCGGCGCTCTCGCCGCGCTCGTTGAAGAGTGCCATCTTCTGGCCGGGAAGCGGCTCCCCGATCGGGATCACACCGCCGGTTAGGGCGCGAGCTCGGTTGATGCGAAACCCGCTGATCGCTACCGTCGCTTCGGTGGGGCCGTACACATTATAGATTGTGGAGTTCGGTGCGGCAGCTTCCCAAGCCGCCGCAAGTGGCGTCGGCAGCGGCTCGCCGCAGAAGAAAGTGAACCGCATTTCCGGTAGCGTGTCCGGCTCCAGCAGCCGTGCTTGATGGGCAAACGCCGCGGTCGAAGGGACGGACATCCAGCCGGTGATGCCGCTTTCCGCCGCGATGCGTAGCGCCAGCAGCGAGGCCCGCTCGGGAACACTATATAGGGCGGCGCCATGGCACCACGACAGAAACATATCATGGACCGAGAGATCGAAACTCAGGTCTACGATCTGAACCAGCCGGTCGTCGCACCCAACGCCGGACATTGCCGCAGCCGATAGGAGATAGGCTGCCACGTTGCCGTGCGTAATCGGGACGCCTTTGGGCTCTCCTGTGGTTCCCGAGGTAAAGAGCAGGTATGCTAGATCGCGGTCGCTGCGCGCCGGGACAGACGGGCTCGCGCTCGTGGCGGGACCCAGCCGGCAGAGATGCGGCGGCAAAACCGAGAAAGCCTCGCAGCCGGCAGCAACAATCGCGGGGGGGTTAGCAATGCCGGTCAGCAGCTCCGGTACGACTACCGCGTTCCGCGCGTCGACGATGAGCGCCCGCGCCCGACTGCTCGCGAGGATCCGTCGGTTGCGCGCGGCCGGAAAGCGTGGATTGAGCGGGACATACGCCGCCCCAGCGAAGAGCACCGCGGCGACCGCGACATAGGCCTGACAGCTCCGATCTGTCAGGATCGCGACGGTCGTACCCACCTCGCCCGCTCCGAGATCGGTGAGGGTCTGCGCCAGGCAGGCCGCGTGCGACGCGAACGCATCATAGGTGAGTTTCTCGCCGTAAGCGGTAACCGCGATCCGGTCCGAGTGTCGGGCTGCAGAAGCAAGGATCTCACGCCCAAGACCTGCGAACTCTGCTTTGGCAGGAGCGGTCATCGGTCGCGCTGAGCGAATACGTCCGCGAGGACCGCGAAAAGCTGGGCGGCGATTTCGCGGCCACCCTCGTCATTAGGATGGCCCGGGTCGTTGGCATCGAGCCCATCCACCGCGTCAAACATCGCGTGCACGGGCACAAGCGTGGTTCCTATTTGTCCGTCGAGACGCTCGACCATGGCGCGGGCGAGCGCTTGTACGATCCGCCGGTGACGCCAAGCGGAACCAAATTCGGATGAGGCCCCTGCCGCGCTGACATATCTTCGCCGGAACACCGCATCGCTGCGGGTAAACGGGGCCGGGATCATCACGACGAGACGCGCTCCCGGTTCGGCCGCGCGGAACGCGGCAAGTAGCTTATCGGCCCAATCAACCGTGGCCTGAACCGACTTCGTCAGGTTTTCCGGATCATCCGGATTGGCCGCGAATGTCTCGTTGATGCCAAGCTCAAACAACGCGGCGTCGAGGCGGCCGCTCACACCCTGATCGCGCAAGTAACGGGCCACGTCGAGGATCGGCCGTCCGTCCTCTAAATAGACGTACGGGCTGCGCGAGACCCAGTCCGGCTTCTCCGTTCCCATTGCGTAGTAGGTGGCAAATGCCTGCCATGTCCAACCGCCATATCCTTCGTGCCATACTGCGGGCAGGGCCTCGCGAAAAATCGGAACCGCGGGATTGAGCTTCGGATGATGGGTGCCGACAAATCGCACCTTTCCGGGACTCCAAGCGTCAAGCAACTTCCACAGCTCGTTCGGGAAAAGGGATTGGTGTGTTCCGCTGGATCCGGTGATCAGGATGCTCGCCGCCTCCGTGAGCGGCGGCGCGGCAACGATGCGCAAGGTTGTTGTCGCCGTGGCGAGTTCCTTTCCCGCCCAATCCGTGACCGCTATCCGGATCGAATGCACCCCGATCTGCTTTTCCGCCGGAACAAGGCGCCACCAGCGACGCGTGGTCCGGCCACCCAGGCCGTTGTCTTCGACGATAAAGCGGTACTCGTCCGGGTCGCGGGCGAGCACCAGACCGTCGAAGTAAAGCGAAACCTCGCGCCCGACTACGCCGACGATTTCATGGCTGATCACCGGACGGACATCGTCTTGCGATGTCCCTAGATCGCGCGCGGCCGACAGCGTATCGGACTGCTTCGAAGCTGTTCCGTCGAGATGCGGCTCCGTCGTTGACGCCGCCGCAACGGCATGGCGCCACGAGGCGGTGAAACGTTCTCCTGCTTCGCGTCCCAGGCTGGCTAACAGAGAAAGCGCTAGCCCGGCCGCGCAGCAGATCGTCATCACCGCGACAAATGGGAGAAAACGTCTCATCAGAACCGCTGATAATAGGCGATCGCCGGTAGATCGACCGAACGGGCCAGGGCCACAGAGCTGAGCAGCGCGGCAATTAGCCCCAGCACGACGGGCGAGGTGGCCGCGCGCCATGTTGTGCCGCGCAGGGCCGCGCCGGCCACCGCGTCGCCGAGCTGTCCCAGTACCCGGGCGAGACATCCCGCGCCACACGCGACCAGGAAAGCGATGGCTGCGTCGTAGGGCGACCGGAATGCCGCAACAGCCTCTCCGACCGATTGAAACAGCGGCCAGCTCGGCACCGCGGCAATGGCACAGGCGCCCAGCGCGATCCCGCCGGAAATCGTCGGCCCAAAGGGGGACCGGAATTTGAGGATTGGCCAGCGTTGCCGAGCTGCTTGGCTTAGCTTGTTTACGACGGCAGCTACCCCGAAAAGAAAGCCCATCAGCGCGAATCTTACATCGGGCCCGTGCCACCATCCGACCAACGTGAAGACCACGAGGTACGACGCGGCGCCAGCGGCAATCGGTCCCGAAACCCATCGCCGGCGAAGCATCGTCGCGACTAGCGGATTGAACATATAAGTGAGAAAGGTCCGTGACAGCGTAATATGCCAGCGCGACCACAGGTCGAGAAAGCTGGTGGTGCGGTCCGGACGGTCGAAATTTTCCGGCAAATCGAACCCAAACACACGGCCAAGGCCGATCACCACATCCATGTATCCTGAAAAATTCACATAAATCCAAAGCAGAAAAAGGGCTGCAGAGATCCCGATGCAACAGCCGGTCGGCCAGGACGCGCGAACCGCCTCGTCGTATGCCGCGCTTACCAATGGCGCGAGCACGATCAACTTGGCAAACCCGCCCACCGCGCGCCCGAAAACGGCCCGTGGATCAACATCGCCGAGCCGCAACCGCTCGCTCCGCGCAAGCTGGCTGGCGAACTCCTCATACCATTGGATCGGTCCGGCTCCCAGCGTCAGAAATGAGGTCAGGAACAGCGCGAGTTTGGCGGGCGGCACGTCCTCAGGCCGAAGGACGTCGTCGCGAAGATTTAGGACGACCTGGAGCGTGCGGAAGAGGACGTACGACATCCCGATTGTGGTGACCGCCCGAGGCGGCTCCCAGAACGGGAAATACCCGCGCAGCAGCGCGAACAAAAGGACGAGCGCTATCAATGCCGCGGCCGCTAGCCGGGGCTGGTGAGCTACGGCGAGTATTGCCAGCATGCATGCTGCGGTAAAGGCGAGCACGGGCGTAAGCGCTGCAGCCGACCCGAATGAGGCGAGAAACGCAGCGTTCGCGCCGAGCAAAACGCCGCGTCGCCAGAACGCCACGGGCATGACATGAAACAATACAACCGCGCCAACGATAAACGCGAGGAAGGACGCGTCGTTGAAGGCCAGCTCAGATCCCCGCCGTTCGACGCTCGACCAGGTCGATAAGTGCGCCGACGCCAGATAGCCGCACGATCTCGGCAGCCCGCAGCCGGATCGCAAATTTCTCCTCGACGCGAACCATGATGGTTACATGCGCTAGCGAATCCCACTCCGGAACGTCGCGAGCCGCCATGCCTTCCGAGAGCACGATGTCGGGACGGCCGAGGATCGGACGCACGATTTCTTGTATTGCGGCGAGAATCTCGGCACGCGAAAATGCACGCCCGCCTTCCACATCAACCTCAAAGTCCGGAATCCCCAGCTGTTAAGGTAACCCATCGCGCTGGCGGCTTGTCAAGACCGCCACACGCTCGCCGGTCGCGCGGAATCCGGGCGTGGGCGGCTTGACTTACCCCCCGCGTCTGTCCCATACGACTTGCTCTGCCAAATAGACAGATCGAGATTGGGACCCGGATGAAGGGATCCGGCGGGAAGCCAACTTTTCTCCCCTGCCGAGAATTGGGCGCCTTGGATCAGCTCGCGGCGGCCGACCTGATCATCGAGTCGCTGCCGGAGTTGTATTTGGCGACGGGCATTCAGCGCACCGACCTTCGTTGCCTTATCGCCGACCAGTTCCATGACGATAGTACTGAGTTGTTCGCCGCCTACGCAATATTGTGCGAGGATGGCGTTGGCGGCGCTTTTTCCGCCTACGCGGCGCAGCAGGGCCGACATCTTCAAGAAGGAAGCATGTTTCGGTTGATTTCGGAAATGCAGCCGAAACACAGGCCCTGCTTCGAGCACTGGCTCTTTCAACACCGCACGCGCATCCCGCCGATTCCCGCCGACAGCTTTTATCTGGCGCGGTTCGCCGCGGCACCGCGCCGCCGCGGCACCGGATTTGCCGGTGATCTCCTACAGAAATTCGTTTCCCTCAATCCGGGGTGCGCGATTTGCTCGCTGCATGTCAGCAATACCAATCATCGGGCAGTAGCGTTCTATAGACGCCACGGGTTCGTAGTATTCGCCGCATACCCTGACGGATACTCTTCGATGTGCTTGCACCTCGACCCGAGCGGAATCGGACCGGACATTCCAGAATCGCGCGGGCAATAGACTGTGTTCGGATGAGCCGCGGCGATCGATTTCTCGAGCTGCTCAAAACGACGGCGCCCGTTTTTGCCGCGCGTGTGGACGCTACTGCGCGCCGGTTCCCCGGCCCCTTCGCCAGGATCAGCGAGCGGCTAATCGGCTGGGCGGACGCGACGCTGGATGGCGATTCGCTGAAAGAGCTTGTCGATGGCTACCTGAACTTCGCGTTCGACGTGAACCGATGCCAGCGCGCTTACGAGGAGACCGGGCGATACCGCTCCCAGACTGCGGCGCAAATCTATGCCGAGATCTATGCCGACGCGGAGGTGATGACCTCGTACCACTGGGGCATGTACACGACTTGGTTCGCCTGGGAGCATCATCTGGCTGTTATGGAAATGTTCGAACGGTCGTTCCTCCCGCGATTCGCGACGGATGAACCGATCAACCTTGTCGACCTCGGCTGCGGCTCGGGTATCTGGTCAGCGCTCGCATTATCCATCCTACTGAAGGCGCGGGCGCGGCTCGTAGACATCAGCCCGACCACAGTCGCAATTACCACGCGGATGCTGGCCGCGGCCGGGTTGGCCGCCCGCGCCGCCGTCCGGGTTGGCGACGCGACCGAGCCGGATGGCGTAGGCGGTGCCGATGGGGCGATTTCGAGCTTTGTGCTCGCGCATCTCGAGCGGCCGGAGACGCTGTTCGCCGGGCTTGCTGCAGCGCTCAAGCCGCACGGGAGTGCGTTCGTCACCGCTGCGCTTTCCGCCGCCGAATCGGACCACATTACGGAATTCAGACGCGAGGGCGAGGTGATTGCAATGGCGGAAGCGGCCGGGTTCCGCCTCATCGAAGCGCATTCATTCGCGCCAGAGGGGGTGCCGCCTTCGGCTCGCTATCTGCCAAGGGCACTCGCGCTGGTGTTGGAGAAGCGCAGAGGGGAGGTGTGGTAGTAGCACACCCCGCGGATTGTCATCGACGCGATGTGCCGCCGCCGAATCGCTCATTATTGAAACCGTGCCGAGACAAGGGAGACCGGACGAACGACCCAGGTCGGGGCTCGTTACGGCTGCTTCCTTCCGGACCTGACCGGGTTGGCGAGGGACCCGTCCGCCGCCGGCCTCCCGTCCCACTATATCAGCTGTCGGCGGTGCCAGGGCAAGCTCGCCTCCTCGGCGACGCCCTCTTCCCCGTCAATGGCGCGTGAAATAGACGCGATAGAGTTGATCGCGGAAGCTTTGGCTGGTCGCGAGCGCGGTCTGGAAATCGGTCTTGCCGAGCGCATAAGCGTCGACGCCACCTTCGGCGACGACGGTGGCGTTGCGCGGCTCGCCGCTGATCAGCGCGACTTCGCCGAAAAAATCTCCCGGCCCCAACCGCGCCACCTCGTGATCGGCGCGGATCACCTCGACTTCGCCGTCCGAGATCAGAAAGAACTCCTCCCCCGGCTGCCCTTCGCGAATGATCGTCTCGCCGGCAGCGAAATGGCGTTTCTGCATATGCTCCGCGACATCCGTGAGCTGCTGCGGCGTCAGCGCCTTGAACAGATCGATCGGACGCAGGAATTCGCAGATCCGCAGCGCATCGTGCAGCACCACATCGGACATGATCCGGCCGTCCACCATGTGGACCAGGCGGTCGGCCGAATCGATGATCCGGTGGTCGTGAGTGACCATCATGACGGCGGCGCCGTAATCGATCGTGGTCTGCTTGAGCAGATTGATGACGTTCATCGTCGAATCCTTGTCGAGAGCCGCGGTCGGCTCGTCGGCGAGGATCAGTCTTGGCTGATTGACGAGAGCCCGGCCGATCGCGACCCGCTGGCGCTCGCCGCCCGACAGGAACCTCGGCTTGTGGTCTATGCGGTGACCCAGCCCCAGCCGCTCCAGGATCCCGGCGCAGCGCTGCCGCATGTCGCCCAGCTCGCCATTAGCGAGCTGCGCCGCCATCTTGACGTTTTCATAGGCGGAGAGCGCGTCGAACAGATTGTGCATCTGAAAGATGAAACCGATGTCGCGCCGCACTTCGACGAGGTCGCCGCCGCCGAGCCGCGAGAGGTCGCGGCCCAGCACCTCGATCCTGCCCTCGTGAACCGAGCGCAATGCCCCGATCAGGGTCAACAGCGTGGTCTTGCCGGCGCCCGAAGGGCCGGTCATGACGACGAGCTGACCCGCGGGGATCTCGATCGAGTTGCCGAACAGGACCTGGTTGCGCGCTTCACCCTCACCGAAATAGTGGTTCAGCCCGTCAACCCGAATCGCCGGTTCCGGTGCGGCAGGCCGCGCGACCGGCGGCGCCTCCGCCCGCTCGGCGACCAGAGCGGCGCACATCAGAACACCTCGGCCGGGTCGGCCGTGATCACTCGCCGGACAGCAATCGCCGCCGAGATCAGGCACATCCCCAGGGTCAGGCCGAGGCTGACGAGCATCAGCCGCATGCTCATGTGCAGCGGCAACAGCGCCAATCGACCAATGGCGTAATAGAGCAGAAGGCTCAGCAGCAATGCCGGGACCCAACCGGCCAAGGCATTGAACGCCGCCTGTTCGAACACCACGCGCAGCAGATAACCGGTTCGATATCCCATCGCCTTCAACGTCGCATATTGCGGCAGCTGGTCGGAAAGATCGGTGTAGGTGACTTGATACGAGATCAGCATCCCAACCACAAAGCCGACAATCGTGCCCATCGCAAAAATCGGTCCGGCCGAGGACACGTCCGCCTGAAACTTGCGTTCGAACCCGATCAGCTGTTGCTTGGTGAAGACCGCGACCGTTTCGGGCAATGCTTTTCTCAAGGATTGCTGGACGGCGGCCGGATCCTCGCCGGACTTCACCTTGACGACCCCGACATCGACGCCGGGAGGGCCGCGGAGCAGGCTTGCAAAGGTGCGGTCGCTCATGATGACCGTGCCGTCGCTCTGGAAATCGGGGCCGAGAGCAAAGCCGCCGACGATTTTGACTTTGGTGCCATTGAGCTCGGCTTCAGCCGCTCCGCTGTCCATTCCGAGAAAGCGGCGGGCCCGCCGGTCGACGAGCACGGTATTCGGTTCCTTCAATTTGTCGCGGTCGGAGTTGACGTCGGGGAAGGTAAAGACCGGCGCATCGGGATCGAAACCAAAGGCGCGGACCAGAAAAATTTTGCCGTCAATCGGGTTTTTCCAGAAAAAGTTGAACCAGTCGGCGTAGAGCGGCCGCGCGCTCGCGACACCCGGCACGTCGCGCGCCTTATCGAGATTGGTTCGGGGAAACGGGTCGCGCGTCGCAAACTGATACTTATGGGCGCTTTGCAGCAGAATATCGCCGTCGAGGCCGCGGATGACCGCGAACGCGCTCTCGAAAAAGGCCTGCTCGAACCCCAGCTGCATCAGCATCAGCAGCACCGCAAACCCGATGCCGCCAGCCGAGCGCAGCAAGCGCGACTTGCTCGAAACAATATTGCGCCAAGCGAGCGGGACCGAGCCTGGCCGCGCTATTCCTGCGAGTCCCGCAGGCGGGCGTCGGAGAGGGGCGGAGGTAGCGGACAGAACCCGACTCCCTCAGAACACGTCGGCGGGCGCGGCACGGCGCAGACTGCCGACAGAAAGCAGCGCCGAAACCAACGCCATGGCGAGCGCAGCGGCGAAGACGGCGAGGAGGCGCATCTCGCTCATCGTCACCGGCAGCAACGTTTTCTGGCGGATGACCGAGTAGAGCCCCAACGCGGCGCCCAAGGCCGGAATGAACCCGGCGATGACGATCAGCAGCGACATCGCGCTGACCGTCCCGGCCAGCGAGCGGTCGGGATAGCCGATCGCCTTCATTGTCGCGAATTGCGGCAGTTGCCGGCTGACCTGCGTCGAGACGATCTGGTAGACGATCATGATCCCGACCACAAAGGAGATCAGCAGCCCCGATCCGAAGATGATCCCGACCGAGGTGCGGGTCGTCCAATACGCCGTTTCGTGAGCTTCGAGGGCGTTGCGCGTGAAGATCTGGACGCCGGATCCGACCGCCTTGCGCAACTCGTCTGCGGCGCGATCGGGCTCGACCCCGGGCTTCAGCTGGATCGCGCCGAGATTGACAATGTTGAGGCCCCGTTGCGGAAACAGCCGGGCAAAATTCGCATCGCTCGCCAGCACGACGCCGAGGCCCATGAAACCTGTGCCCAGCACATATTGCCCGCCGATCGTGGTCTTGCGGTCGCCGATCTCGACGATCCGGCCGGTGTCCAGCGGCCCGAACATCGGGCGAGTGGTGCTGTCGACGAGAACGGTGTCGGCGCGCTCCAGGACACTGGTCTGTTGGTTGACGCTTTCGGGAATGAAGACATGGCTCTCGGGGTCGAAGCCGATCACAAAAACATCCGGCCACAGGCCCCCTACGCCACTCTTCCATTTGGTATAGCCGAAATAGATCGCCGTCGCTTTCTCAACATCGGGCGAGGACCGCACGGGGCCAATTTGGCTCAGCGGAAAGGCGCCGGGCTGGGCCTGATACTCGTATTCGTTCGAGGCGAGCAGCAGGTCGAATCTCATATTGTCGTAGAGCAGAAGGCCGCCCCGCGGGACGGCGTAGAAAAAACCGAGCTCGACAAAGACGAGGAGGATCGCCATGAAAATCCCGATCAGCGCGAGCCCGGTCCGTCTCTTGTCATAGGTCAAGATACGCCAAGCGAGCGGAACCGTCGGCCGGAAATGGAACGGGGCGATCATTGCGGTTCGGTTTGTACGCGAGCGGGTAACGATCATCAACTTCCCGCTGCCCGCGGTTTAAGAACCCGCACGAAAGGGTGATTGGGGCGGATGCGGCGACCGGCTTATAATCCGGCCAACACTCTCCCGGCGAGGTGCCGTGAGCCGATCGAGGAGTAGCCAGATGCCCCGACTCATCATCAATGGACAGACGCGAGAGGCCGATGTCGATCCCGACACCCCGCTGTTATGGGTGTTGCGCGACACCTTGGGCCTGACCGGCACCAAATACGGCTGCGGCATCGCCCAGTGCGGCGCGTGCACGGTGCATATCGACGGGGCCGCGACGCGGTCCTGCTCGGTGCCGGTCGGCAGCGTCGAGGGCGCGCAGATCACGACGATCGAGGGGCTCGCCG
>VAZT01000355.1 GCA_005884825.1 Alphaproteobacteria bacterium | reverse complement strand
TTGCGCGGCAAAGCGATCGAATGGCCGCCGAACGTCGCCCCGCCGCCGCTGTTGTGGGGCACGCTCAATACCGGCGTGCTGCTGGCCAGCTGCGTCCCCAACCATTTGACGAAGACGGCGGCAGAGGACGAGAACTTGCGCGGGGTGCAAGTCTGGCTGTTGGTCAGCATAGCCTTTGGTCTGGTGTTCAGCGCTGTTCGCGGATTCGAGTTCGCCGCGATTAATGTCCAATGGGACACCAACGCCTATGGCTCGATCCTATGGGCACTGCTGGCGCTTCACACGATGCATATCGGCACCGACCTCGCCGACACGATGGTGCTGACGGCACTGATGTTCACAAGGCATGCTCGCGGCAGGCGCTTTGTCGATGTCAGCGAGAATTCGTTCTACTGGTATTTCGTCGTGCTGACCTGGCTGCCAATCTATGCCGTTATCTATCTGGTACCGCGGGTGATGTGAAATGGACCCGCGCACCAAGCCGTCGCCGCTCTTCGCCACCGACGAGATCTCGTGGGTGGGCCTTTCCGCCGGGCCACTCGCCTGGTTTGCCGCCCATGCGCTGACTTATGCCATCGTGCCTTGGTCCTGCGCCACGCACCACAAATTTCCTCTTCATGTCGTCAGCTTGCTGGCGCTGCTGCTCGTCGCTGTCGGCGCAGTAATTGCCTGGCGCGATTGGCGCAGTCACGACGCAGTCAGCTCCGAAAGCGAGGAGCCGGCGGGCAGGGCTCATTTCATCGGCTTGCTGGCGTTCTGCTCATGCCTGGTTTTCGGCTTGGTGCTGCTAATGGAAGGGATCGCGCAATTTTACTTCGACCCATGTCAGCGCTGAGGGATACGGCCCGCCGCTGGGGACTGGCCTTCGTCGGTTGCAGCGGCTTCGGTTGGCCGCAGGCCGCCTTCGCTCATCATATCGCAGGGCACAAGGAGGGGCTGTGGCAGCCGGAATGGCCAGTGGCCGCGATTCTTGCAGTATCGCTGTGGTTCTATTTGAGAGGTGTGCAGAGGCTTTGGCGGGCGGCTTCGCCGGGCCGCGGAGTCGCTCGGGGTGAGGTTGCCTGTTTTATCGCCGGGTGGATGGTCCTCGCGGCTGCCCTCATGCCGCCCGTGCACACGCTCGGCGAGATGCTGTTTTCCGTGCACATGGTCGAACACGAGCTGCTGATGGCGGTAGCCGCACCGCTCCTCGTGCTCGGGCGCCCACTTATCGCATTCCTGTGGGCATTGCCGCAGTCTGCGCGGCGCGATCTGGGTTCGCTGTCGCGGGCACGAGCGGTGCACCGTGTCTGGCTCTTTGCTACGAGCGCATTGGTCGCGTGGATGATCCACGCGCTCGCCTTATGGGTCTGGCATCTGCCGGCCCTGTTCGAGGCAGCTCTGGCGAGGGAGCTAGTTCATTCGCTACAGCATGTCTGTTTCCTCGGCGCTGCGCTCCTCTACTGGACCTCACTGCTGCGGCTTCGCCACGACGCCGAGAGTCGAGGCGCAGCCGTGATATCGCTGTTTGCGACGAGCTTGCACAGCGGCATTCTTGGAGCCCTGCTGACGCTCGGCACGGTCTCCTGGTACCCCCTGTATGGCGGGAGATCCGCCGCCTGGGGCTTCACCGCCGTCGAGGATCAGCAGCTCGCCGGCCTCGTGATGTGGGTGCCCGGGGGGTTTGTCTACATGGGCGCAGCACTAGCCTTCGCCGCTATGTGGCTGAAAGAGTCCGAGACGCGCACCCGTCGTTGGGAGACTGCCCTCCTGAAGGAGCGGCACTCGTGACGCGAAGGGTCTTCATCATTCTCGCCATCGCGATAATTCTTTGCGGCGCCGCGGCGGCAGCATACCGGGGCGCGGCTATGGCACGCCGTACCACTGTCGAAGCGGAGGCGCTGACCGGCGGCGATGTCGAAGCCGGGCGCGTCGCGGTGAAGACCTATGGCTGCGATGTTTGCCACACGATCCCCGGGGTCGTTGATGCGCGCGGGCTCGTCGGCCCGCCCCTGACGCAGATCGCAAGCCGTATCTATATCGCGGGCGTGCTGACAAATACGCCGGACAATCTCATTGAATGGATCCAGAACCCGCCTGGTGTCGATCCGCGCACGGCAATGCCCAACCTCGGCGTCGAAGGCACCGCTGTACGAGATATCGCGGCTTACCTCTATACCCTCAGATAAAAGCTCCGCAGCGCGACCGGGAGGGGTGGTATGAACCGATTTGCCGCGCTGCTCGATGCGCTGCTCTTCGCGCCGTCGCGCAATGGCAAGTTGCGGCTGATGCGGGAATATTTTTCGACTGCGCCCGACCCGGAGCGCGGCTGGGCATTGGCGGCGCTGACCGGCGAGCTCGTCTTCGACGAGGCCAAGCCGAGCCAGGTGCGCGCCCTCGCCGCCGCCCGCGTCGACCCTGAGCTGCTCGGCTGGTCCTACGATTTTGTCGGCGATCTCGCCGAGACCGTGTCCTTGATCTGGCCCGTCGCGCCGGGCGGAGAAGCCCACGTGCCGAGCCTTTCCGAAATCGTCCAGCAGCTTAAAGGCGCGAACCGGGCGCAGGTAGCGGGGTTGATCGAGCCGTGGCTCGACGCGCTCGATGCGACGGGGCGCTGGGCGTTGCTGAAACTCGTCACCCGCGAGCTGCGGATTGGCGTCTCGGCGCGGCTCGCCAAAACCGCGCTCGCGGAGTGGAGCGGGGTCGAGCTCGACCGCATCGAGGAGATCTGGCATGGCCTGGCGCCGCCTTACCAGCCGCTCTTCGATTGGCTCGAGGGCCGGCAGCCGCCGCCCGAGATCGGCGACCTGCCGACCTTTACCCCGCTGATGCTGGCGCAGCCACTGGAGGACGCCGATATCGCGGGCCTCGACCCGCGCGACTATCTTGCCGAGTGGAAATGGGACGGGATCCGCGTGCAACTCGTCGCCCGCGGCGCCGAAAGACGGCTCTATTCGCGCTCCGGCGACGATATTGGCGCGGCCTTTCCCGACATCTGCGCGGCAA
>VAZT01000354.1 GCA_005884825.1 Alphaproteobacteria bacterium | reverse complement strand
ATGCCGATGCGGGTATGTTTTACACCTCCGCCCGACGAGCGCCGCCCGAAGAGCGCCACCGCACGCTTCGCGAGTGGATGGTTGAACGAAGTGGACGGCTCGGTTGTAGAGCACACGGTCGAGCGTTGGCGGCGCGGTATGCGATAGCCAGCCTAGCCCATCCTCGCTGACGGTCTTGCACAGAAAAGAATTTCGCCACATATCCTCGGCGCGTTCCCGGCAACCTTTGACGGCAGCGATGACCCAGGAAACAAGAAGCTTCCAGGCGGAAGTTAGCCGCCTGCTCGAAATTGTCGCGCACTCGCTTTATAGCGAGAAGGAGATCTTCCTACGCGAGCTGATCTCTAACGCATCGGATGCTTGCGACCGGCTGCGTTACGCAGCGTTGACCGAGCCGGCTCTGGCCGAAGGCGATACCGAATACCGGGTCACGCTGATCCCCGATAAAGCCGCCCGCACCCTTACGATCGGCGATAACGGCATCGGCATGAACCGGGAGGAGTTGATCGACAACCTCGGCACGATCGCCCGCTCCGGCACTGCCGCTTTTGTGAGCCAGTTGTCGGGCGACGCGCGCAGGGACATGAGTCTGATCGGGCAGTTTGGCGTCGGCTTCTATTCGGCGTTCATGGTCGCCGAGCAGGTCGAGGTCTTGAGCCGCAAAGCCGGCGAAAGCCAGGGCTGGCGCTGGATGTCCGACGGCAAGGGCGAGTTCACGGTCGAGGCGCTTCCCGATGCCGCTCGCGGCGCCAAGATCATCGTGCGTTTGCGCGAGGGCGAGGATGAGTATCTCGACCCTGCAAGGCTGCGTCAGATCGTCAAGACCTATTCGGACCATATCGGGTTACCCATCATCCTGAAGGATGGCGGGAAGGAAGAGACGATCAACACCGCCTCGGCGCTGTGGACCCGTCCCCGGTCGGAAATCACCGCCGATCAATATAAGGAGTTCTACCATCATGTCGGCCACAGCTTTGACGACCCGTGGCTAACTTTGCACAATAAGGCGGAAGGCGTTCTCGAATATACGAGCCTTCTGTTCGTACCCTCGACCAAACCGTTCGATTTATTCGATCCGGAGCGCACTCAACATCAGCCGCGAGATGCTGCAATCCAACCCCATGGTCGCACGAATTCGCCAGCAATTGACAAGGCGAATTTTGAGCGAGCTTGCGAAAAGAGCCGGCGAGGCAGCCGACGAATACGCCAAATTCTGGGATAATTTCGGGGCCGTGCTCAAGGAAGGTCTCTACGAGGATCGTGATCACCGGGACGAGCTGCTAGGACTTGCCCGGTTTCGTTCGACGAGCAGGGACGCGCTGGTTTCGCTCGACGATTACATCGCAGCGATGAAAAGTGGGCAAGACGCCATCTATACGATCCACGGCGACAGTCTCGACGTTATCAAGAAAAGCCCGCAGCTCGAAGGCTTTCGGGCGCGCGGGATCGAAGTGCTGCTGCTGACCGATCCGATCGACGAATTCTGGGTTCCGTCGATCGGTCGATACAAAGAGAAACCATTCAAATCGGCGACCCGCGGCGGTGTCGACCTCGACAAGATCCCCCTATCAGAGCCGCCCGAGGCGACCGGTACCGAACCTCCTGCGAAACTCGGTAGTTTGATTGCGATTTTCAAACTGGCGCTCGGCGAATCGGTGAAGGACGTGCGCAGTTCCGAGCGTCTGACCGACAGCGCCGTGTGCCTTGTCGCCGACGAGGGCGATATGGACATGCACCTCGAGCGGCTGTTGAAGCAGCATCGTCAGCTCGACAGCGCCTCCCGACGCATTCTGGAGGTCAACCCGCGCCACAAGCTCATTGAGCGGCTGGCTGCGAGCGTCGGCGAACCCGGCGCGTCCGACCAGTTGTCGGAATTCGCGTGGCTGCTCCTGGACCAGGCGCGGATCGTGGAAGGCGAGCAGCTCCCGGATCCACCCGCTTTCGCCCGCCGCCTCGCCACGCTGCTCGAACGGGGTTTGCCGCAAGCGGCCTAAGCGTTGCGAGAACCGTTATTCGGGAAAAGGCGGAGTTGTCCCTTCGGGCACCGCGACCCGGAAAACGTTAAGAATATTCCCGATCAGGGTATAGTAGCCGATTATCGCGATTACCTCTGTCAGGCCGGTTTCGCCCAGTGTCGTGACCGCCTCGTTGAAGGTGGTGTCCGAGAGGCGCCGCGTCTTGAACAAATCTGTGCAGACGCGATAGACGAGCGCTTCGTCCTTCAGTTCGAAACTCGGCGTGTCGCCGCGGCGGATCGCCTCAATCGCGGCTGCCGGGACGCCGGCCTTCTCGGCGAGCGGTGCATGTGCGTACCACTCGTATTGCGCACGCCAGAACTGGGCAGTCGTGACGATCGCCAGCTCGGAAAGACGATCGGGCAGCGAGGTGCCCCAGCGTAAGTGCTCGCCAAGCTTCGCTGCGTGCTCGCAAATCTCAGGGGCCCGAATTAGCAGCTGAAACGGACCGCCGAACCGGCCGCGCCGGCCGGCGACGATCAAATCGTGTACCCGCCGCTGGTCGGGCGTCATCTCCGCCAATGTAATTTCGCGATACCGGGCCATTTTTCCTCCAACCAGCCGAGAACAACGGATATCGGCAGAGCCAAAGAGTGGCTGGAGCCAATCTATCCTCCGGCCTGAACGGAGGGTAGAGGCTCGTGCGGTTATCGCCGCGCCATAGCGCGCTGTGGCGATCCCGTCTAGTATGAGGTTACAGCGAATTAATTCGCCTGAAATCCGCTTGTCACCTGGCAGACCCAATTGTTCGCCTATCCGCTCTCGCTGGTTGCAGTTCGCGGCCGGCCGGGCATCTCCCGCACGACAGGAGGACCAATTGGTGGAAATCAGAGAAGACAACGGGCGCCAGCCCTGGCTGCGCAAGAGCCGCGCCGCGGCGCTCGGTTTCGGATTGGGCGCAACACTCGCACTTTCCCCTCTCGTATGGGCCGAAAACCCGGCGGGAAACACCGCGGGAGAGACGATGACCTCTCCGATGGCCCTGATGCAGCATCAAAGCTTCGCGCCGCTGGTCAAAAAGGTATCACCAGCGGTGGTGAACATATCGGTTACGCAGAGTGGGGCGTCCGATACAACGGCGGAAGAGCCCGAACAGGGTTCACCCGACTTTCCCAATTCGCCATTCGACGAATTCCTGCGCCGCTTTTTTGACCAACAGAACCCCAATGGCCAACGGCATCTTTTTCCCCAAATACCGGGCGGCCAGGCTCACCGGATCGCGCTCGGTTCCGGATTCATCATTGATCCCTCGGGCTACGTGGTGACGAACAGCCACGTCGTCGGCGACGCCAGCAAGGTCGAAGTCACGTTGCAGGATGACAGTAAATACCCGGCGAAAATTATTGGGCGCGATCCCAAGACCGATATCGCGCTGCTAAAGATCAAAGCCGACAAGCCGCTGCCCTATGTGACGTTCGGCGACAGCAGCACA
This sequence comes from Alphaproteobacteria bacterium, assembly GCA_005884825.1. Classification (GTDB taxonomy): domain Bacteria; phylum Pseudomonadota; class Alphaproteobacteria; order ATCC43930; family CGMCC-115725; genus AP-15. Next base: position 1,203 of record VAZT01000354.1, on the reverse strand, counting down.
GCTCAGGTCGGCGACTGGGTCATGGCGGTCGGCAATCCCTTTGGGCTCGGCGGGACCGTAACGACCGGGATCATTTCGGCGCGGGGACGGGATATCCATTCCGGTCCGTTCGACGATTTCCTGCAGATCGATGCGCCAATAAACCGCGGCAATTCAGGCGGTCCGACGTTCAACCTGGACGGCCAAGTAATTGGCATCAATACCGCGATCTATTCGCCCAATGGCGGCAGCGTCGGGATCGGCTTCGCCGTGCCCTCGAACCTGGCAAAAACCGTGGTTGCGCAGCTGAAGGAGCATGGCAAGGTGAGCCGCGGCTGGCTCGGCGTCCAAATCCAGGAAGTGACGCCAGCGATAGCGGCGAGCCTGGGACTGCAGGGCGAGCACGGAGCGCTTGTTGCTGTCGTCACTCCGGACAGCCCCGGAGCGAAGGCCGGCCTCAAGCAAGGCGACGTGGTATTGGCGTTCAACGGCAACGAAGTGACTCACCTCCGCGATCTGCCGCGGTTGGTGGCAGAGACCGCACCCGATACTGCTGCGAAGATGAAAGTTTGGCGTAACGGCCAAACGGTAGAGCTTCAGGTGACCTTGGGTGAACTCCCCAATAACGAGCAGGTAGCCTCGGCTAATGATGGGCGGGAACAGGATGAATCGGCTCGCGCGGACGCGCTGGGGATGCACTTCGCACCGCTGAACAGCCAGCTCCGCCGTGAGCTGCACACTGGAAAAGAGGTGCAGGGCGTGGTGATCACCCAGGTAGACCCCGGCAGTGCCGCCGCCGAGGTGGGTTTGAGCGAAGGGGACGTCGTGGTTGCGATCGATCAGCAGCCGGTCAAAACCCCGCAGGAGGCAGCAGCGAAATTGAAGGAAGCCGCAGCCTCGCCAAAAAAGAGCGCTCTCCTACTGCTCAATCGTCACGGGGTGACACAATATGTGGGCGTGAACCTGGGCGCAAATCAGGGCTAAACCGGTACATGTGCAACCCTCCTCTGGACCGATGCGTGCAGAGGAGGGGACGGGACGATAATTTACGTTTGAGGAACGCGGTCGACGGTTCAGCGCGGACGCCAACTCGGAGCGGAGTACCCAGTTGTGTCCCGTGCCGATAACGGAACCCGAGCTTCGAGACGCTCCAGTTCGATGCGTGTGCGGGCACCCGCGCGCAGCAAGCGATCCGTCGCCTCGCGGAGCCCGGCGCGGCTCTCC
>VAZT01000353.1 GCA_005884825.1 Alphaproteobacteria bacterium | reverse complement strand
GGACCACGACATAGCCGCGCGCGAGCAGACTTTCGTGGCGTTCCGAATGGGTGGCGAGCCGGCCGGCGAAATTGTCGAGCGCGTGGAGGTTTTGGTCGATGAAGCGGGCCATCGCGGCGCGCAACCGCGGCTCGAACTCGGCGGTGCGGGCGCGTGAGCGGTCGAGGTCGGCCGACAGCACCGCCGGCCGCAACCGCGCTGCCGCGAGGTCGAGGCTGTGCTGAGCCGCTCGCAGGCGCCGGTCGGCGGCCATCCGCAACCGCTCGGCGCGGTCGTCGAGGCGTTGCGCCGCCGCTCCGATCAGGTCGTGCGGGTCTGGAAGGCCGCGCGCGAGCCCCGCGAGGTGCAGCCGGCGCTCACCGAACAGCCGGGAGAGACCGGCGGAGAGCCGGCCCGATTTGGCGCCGAGCTCGGCGACGAGGTCGAGCCGCACCGGCACCGCCATTTCCGCGGCGGCGGTCGGGGTCGGCGCGCGGCGATCGCTCGCGTGGTCGAGCAACGTCGTATCGGTCTCGTGCCCCACCGCCGAGATCAGCGGGATCGCCGAGGCGGCGGCGGCGCGCACGACGATCTCCTCGTTGAACGGCATCAGATCCTCGAGGCTGCCGCCGCCGCGGGCGACGATGATCAGCTGCGGCCGCGGCACCGGGCCCCCGACGGGGAGGCGGTTGAAGCCGGTGATGGCGGCTGCCACCTGGGCAGCTGCGCCCTCGCCTTGGACCGCCACCGGCCAGAGCAGAACCCGGCGTGGGAAGCGGTCGGACAGCCGGTGCAGCACGTCGCGAATCACCGCTCCCGACGGCGAGGTGACGATGCCGATCACCTCCGGCAGAAACGGCAGTTTCTTCTTGCGCTCGGGCGCGAACAGCCCCTCGGCGGCGAGGCGCCGGCGCCGGTCTTCGAGCAATTTGAGCAGGGCGCCGATCCCCGCGAGCTCGATCGTGTCGATGATCAGCTGATATTTCGAGCGGCTGGGAAACGTGGTGAGACGGCCGGTGCACACCACCTCCATGCCGTCTTCGGGCTTGATGCCGAGGCGGATCGCGGTGGTGCGCCAGCACACCGCGTCGAGCACCGCCTCGCTGTCCTTAAGGCACAGATAGCAATGACCGGAGCTGTGGCGCTTCCAGCCGGAGATCTCGCCGCGCACCCGGACAAACGAGAAATTTTCCTCGATCGACCGCTTGAGCGCGCGCGAGAGTTCGGAGACGGTGTATTCGGCGAGGTTGGGGCGAACCGGGGCCGCGATAGAAGTATCGTCCATCCCCACATAATAGCCGAGCACGGGAGGAAGAGCGATGCGGGTGCTGGTGGTGGGATCGGGCGGTCGCGAGCACGCGCTCGCCTGGGCGATCTCGGCGTCGCCGCTGGTGGACCAACTGTTCTGCGCGCCGGGCAATGCCGGGATCGCCGAGGAAGCCGAGTGCATCGCGATCGGCGCGACCGACGTCGGGGGACTGGTCCGGTTCTGCCATAACCAGCGGATCGACTTTGTCGTGGTGGGCCCCGAGGCGCCGCTGGTGCTGGGGCTCGTCGACGCACTCGAAGCCGAAGGGATCGCGGCCTTCGGTCCGAGCGCCGCGGCCTCGGCAATCGAAGCCTCTAAGGGCTTCGCCAAGGACCTCTTCGTGCGTGCGCGGATCCCAACCGCCGCCTACCGCCGTTTTCGCGATCCGGCGGCGGCGAAAGCCTTCATCGCGAGCCATGGCGCGCCGATCGTCGTCAAGGCCGACGGTCTGGCGGCCGGCAAGGGCGTGGTCGTCGCCGCTGACCTCGACACCGCTTACCGGGCGGTCGATGCCGCGCTCGTCGAGCGCCGGTTCAGCTCGGCCGGGCTCGAAATCGTCGTCGAGGATTTTCTCGCCGGCGAGGAGGCGAGTTTCCATGCCCTGGTAGACGGGAAAAATGCGCTGCCGCTCGCCTCGGCGCAGGATCACAAGCGGGTCGGCGACGGGGACATCGGGCCGAACACCGGCGGCATGGGCGCGTTTTCGCCGAGTCCGCTCCTCACTCCGGCGGTCGAAGGCATGGTGATGGAGCGCATCATCCTGCCGGCGGTCGCCGCGATGCAGCGCGAGGGGCGCGTCTTCAAGGGCGTCCTCTATGCCGGCCTGATGCTTACCGCAGAGGGCCCGATGCTGCTCGAATTCAATGCCCGCTTCGGTGATCCGGAATGCCAGGTGCTGATGATGCGGCTGATGAGCGATCCGCTGCCGGCATTGATTGCCGCCCATGACGGCGTGCTCAAATCGGTCGATCTGCGCTGGCATGCCGATAGCGCGGTGTGCGTCGTGATGGCGGCAAACGGCTATCCAGGCGAGCCGCAGAGGGGCGGCGAGATCCGCGGCCTCGAGACCGCGGTAAGCGATCCGAAGGTCAAAATATTTCACGCCGGCACGCGCCGCGACAACCAGCGGCTGATCGCCGATGGCGGCCGGGTGCTCGGCGTGACCGCCCTCGGCGGCGACATCGCCGTTGCGCGCGACCGCGCCTACGCCGCGGTCGACCGCATCGATTGGCGCGACGGCTTTTGCCGCCGCGATATCGGCGAACGTTAAGTTATCGGCTTTTATAGTCTGCCGCACGACAGGGCTTGAGGTAAAGTGCAGCGGCTGGCTGGGGCGTCGATGGCGTTTTCCCTGCGTTCTAAACCTCCTTTGGCGGGCAGCGCCCGTTGCTTCGAGGCGGTGCCGGGTCCGCTCCTGGCCGCAGCGATGCTGCGCCAGCAGCGAGAAACGTTCGCGCTCGATCTCGCCGATGTCGCAGCCGTGCTGCGGATCAAGCTCGCTTACCTCGCGGCGCTCGAGGCCGGGCGTCCGGACGAGTTGCCGGGCGCGGTCTATGCAATCGGATTCATACGCGCCTATGCCGATTACCTCGGTCTCGATGGCGGCGAGATGCTCCGGCTTTTCAGGCAGGGATCGACGCTGCTCGGGGTAAAGCCGGATCTCGCTTTTCCGATCCAGCTCGGCGACCGCAGCGTGCCCGGCGGCGGAATGTTGCTGGTCGCGCTGATCCTGGCGATCTGCGGATACGGCGGATGGTTCTACGTGTCGACCGGCGAGGGCCCTCGCCGCGAACGTGTCGCCGAAGTGCCGCTCGAGTTGTTGCCGTCCCGGGAGCCGTTTCGAACTCCTCCAGCCATCCCGCGGCTGGTGGAGGCGCAGGGACCAGGACACTCCAGCGCCACGGAGGCCGGGTCGGGTTCGGGCGGCCGTCCTGCTGTTACCGGTTCGGCGGTGGCCGTCGTGCCGGCAGCGACCGATCCGGCGCCAAGCCCGCCGGGC
>VAZT01000352.1 GCA_005884825.1 Alphaproteobacteria bacterium | reverse complement strand
CGGCGCCGATTGGGACCCCGCCGAGCGATGATTCTAAACGCCGGTTCAAAAAGATAGACGGAAATCGTGGAGGGCCCCGGTTCGATGCCAATTCACGGCCCGATCCGCCCGAGCGGGCGATGAGACGGTGCTGGCTGACTTTTGCCGCCGCGGCGCTGGTGACCGGGGCGTATGCCGCGCAGGTAGCCGGTCCGGCAGCAGAAACCTCGCCAGCGCCGATCTCCGGCATTGCACCGAGCTACGGCCCGAAAACGGTCAGCGCGGTGCCCAATGCGGCGGCGGTCGTGCGTCGCATCTGGTTGCCGGGACTGGACGCCGGCTACGACCCGCAGGGGCTCGCGGTCGATGGTGGCGGCATTTACGTCTCGGCTTATCGCAGCGACAGCTTCGGGGTCCGTCGCGGGCCGTGCCGGGTGATCCGGATCGATCTCGAGACGGGTGGTCCGACCGGATATGTCGATGTGCCGAGCCCGTGCGGGCATGCCGGCGGCCTTGCCGTCGGCGGCGACGGCATGCTTTACGTCGCCGACACGCACACGCTCTTCGCTACCCCGCTTGCCCAGGCGTTCGGCCCGGGTGCGCGATTCCGGCAGTTTCCGCTCGGTCCCGGGGTTATTGGCGGGCTCGCCGCGTCGACGCCGGATGGGATCTGGCTCGGCACTTACGAGAATGGACCCGGCCGGCTCTTCCGCTTCACGGCGGCGACGCTGGCCCGGCTGTCCGAGGGCGAGACGCTAGGGGCGCCCCAGGCCGCAACGGTGCTGACTATCCCCGACCACGCCCAAGGCGCGGCGATCGGCGGCGGCGGGCTATGGATCGCGCGCAGCGATTGGAGTTGGGGCACGCTCGACCGGCTCGACCCTGCGACCGGCGCGCCGCAACGCCGCTATGAAATCGCGCCCGGTACCGAGGGCATTGCCTTTGGCAGCACCGGGCGATTGTGGGCGGTGTCGGAGGCCGGGTCTCGGCATATCTACGATCATCCCTTCCTCGGTCTGTTCCAACCGTTTTTCCCGTTGGTCTTCGCGCTCGACCTCTCTCGCTTGGAGTAAGTCAGATTATTCTTGTTATACTATTTAGGAACTTGGGAGAGAGATCATGATGCGCACGATCCCATTGCTAGCCGGTACGCTCGCTCTGGTAACCGGGTTTTTAACGGTCGAGGTGAATGCGGCCGAGGTGAAAGTGCTGAGCGCCGGTGCAATGCGCGGGATCTTGCAGGAGCTTGCCCCGGCTTTCGAAACCGCCTCCGGGCATAAGCTCAAGATCGATTACGCGACCGCTGGCGTCGTCGAGCAGAAGGTCGCCGCGGACGATGAAATCGATGTCGCGATCCTGACCAAGCCGCGCATCGACAAGCTCGTCCGCGAGGCCAAAATCGTCGGCGGTACTACGAAGACGCTCGCGAGTGCCCAGATCGGTCTGGCGGTGAAAAAAGGTGCCACAAAGCCGGACATCAGCTCAGTCGAGGCGTTCAAGAGAGCGCTCCTTAACGCCAAGTCGGTCGCTTATGCCGACCCGGCGACCGGCGCTACCAGCGGGACCTACCTGGCGCAGGCCGTCGAAAAGCTGGGTATCTCCGCTGAGCTCAAGCCAAAAACGCGGCTCGTCTCGGCCGGCACCGCGCAGGGCCCGCGGGTCGGAGAAGCCGTGGCGCGCAGTGAGGCGGAGATCGGCATACAGCCGATCAGCGAGCTGCTCGAGGTCGAGGGCATCGACGTCGTCGGGCCCCTGCCCGCCGAGTTGCAGAGTCCTGATCTGGTCTATGTCGCAGGTGCCCCGTATGTGTCCCAGCAGCCTATTGCGGCAAAAGCGCTGATTGATTTCCTGGCGGACCCCAAGGCGGCGGCGGCGTACAAGGCCAAGGGCCTGCAACCTGGCTGACGTGGCGCTCGAGCGGATCGCCCTCGAATCGCTGACCGGCAGGATCTCGACGAATTGCGATGTACCTCGGAGTTGCCTAGGCTACGTTCCCGGCGCGGTCGATAGAGAGCGCAGGCCCGCCGCCATCGCGCCAACCTGGCGCAATATCTCTCTGCGGGCCATATTCAGTACCGCATTTTCGGCGATACGGTCGCCTGGTCCGCCGAGCATTTCCGGCTTGGTTCTGGTTCTCTATTCTGGCCGCTTGATTGAATCGGCTTGGATCATCCGGCCATTCGGGCGCTTGCGCTGCGCCTCAGCGAACAGCCGCTCGACGATTTCGGTGGTGGCGCCAACCTCCCCCCGCATGGGCCGGTAGCCAGCGCCTGCTCGCTCGGCCCCGGGCTTATTGGCGGGCTCGCCGTGTCGACGCCAGATGGGATCTGGCTCGGCACCTACGAAAATCGTCCCGGCCGGCTCTTCCGCTTCACGGCGGCGACCCTGGCCCGGCTGTCCGACGGCGAGACGCTAGGGGCGTCCCAGGCCGTAACGGTGCTGACTATTCCCGACCACGCCCAGGGCGCGGCGATCGGCGGCGGGGGGCTATGGATCGCGCGCAGCGATTGGAGTTGGGGCACGCTCGACCGGCTCGACCCCGAGACCGGCGCGCCGCAGCGCCGCTATGAAATCGCGCCCGGTACCGAAGGCATTGCCTTCGGCAGTGCCGGGCGATTGTGGGCGGTGTCGGAGGCCGGGTCTCGGCATATCTACGACTATCCCTTCCTCGGTCTGTTCGAACCGTTTTTCCCGTTGGTCTTCGCGCTCGACCTCTCTCGCTTAGAGTAAGTCGGAGATCCATGGCGTGGGGCGCGTGGTGGCGCGGTTCTTTGCCGGCTACGACATTCTGCTGATGCCGACAATGTGTTCACCCCCCTCACCGATCGGCGTGCTGTCGCTGTCAACAGGCGATAGGAATGCCTACTTTACGGCGCTGAATCGTTCGATCGGGTTTACGTCGCTGTTCAAGCCATCCGGCCACCCAGCCGCGAGCCTGCCGCTGCACCTGGAGCGCGCAGGGGTTGCCGGTCGGCGTGCAGATCATTGCGCAATTCGGCGATGAGGCGACGATCTTCCGTCTGGCCGCCCAGATCGAGACAACCCGGCCGTGGAAGGATCGTCGCCCACCCTTGATGGCTTGATCCCCTGGTCACTGGCGCGGCGCGGTCGGTATGATGCGGCCCCCGTCGGGGCCGATGCTCGGCGCCTTCCCAGCTTGATTTGTCCTTGGCACGGGTAGGTGATGGTCGTCGTGCTCGCGCCCGGCGATGCGCCGGGCACCCTCGACTTGAACAAGCTGTTCATCGAACCGCTTCACATCCGCGGCAGCGTCGGGCCCATGCGCTGCTCCCGCACCCGGTCGCGAGGCGCGTGCCGGCGTAGAGGTGTTCGGCAAGTCTCGGCGAGCCAGCGGATCCCCTCCGGATAGGTGAAGCTCACGGTCGCCGGCGGAGGTCTGTCATGTCCATATCTCGAATTGTCTTTGCCGGCCGGATGCAAGCGACA
>VAZT01000351.1 GCA_005884825.1 Alphaproteobacteria bacterium | reverse complement strand
GCCGAGCGCCTCACAGCTGCGGAGCCCTGCGGACCGCGAGCTGTTTCTGTCGGGCCTCTGCGAGGCGGTGGGCGAACCGGGATGATCATGGACTTCGCTCGAATTCCGGATGTTTGCGCTTTGAACCTGTCGAGAGGCAAAAATGGCCCTGAAGAATATTCTGGTCGGCATCGATCCCAGCACTGACGGGGAAAGCCGGCTCAAGCTCGCCCTCAACCTGGTGCGGGCGCACCAAGCGCATGTGACCGTTTGCTACGTCATGCGAGAGGAGCATGATGCGCCTGTTAGCCCAATTTTCGCGGGGATGCCGGTCAATCGCGGCGACACCGCCGCGGGCGATCCGGTTTTTCCACCGGCATCGCGCGAAGCCGAGCGCGCTGGGCAGATCGAAGAGCTCTTCAGGACCGAATTGCGGGCCCACGGACTCGGCGGCGAATGGCAGCTCCTCTCGCCGGGCGAGACTGCGGTCTTTATCGATCTTGCCAAGGTTTTCGATCTGACGATCCTCGGCCAATTATCGCCGGAGATCCGGTCGACCGGGTTTCGCCCGGACGAGATCGTCATTGCAACGGGCCGGCCGGTGCTCGTGGTCCCGTATGCCGGCACGTTTGATACGGTCGGCCGCCGCGTGCTCGTCGCGTGGGACGGAACGCGGGAGGCCGCGCGGGCGGCAAACGACGCGCTGCCGCTGCTCGAAAATGCCGAGGCAGTCACCGTGATGTTTGTCGGAGCGCGAGAGACTACTCTGGCGGAACACCATCCCTCGATCGAGCGGATGGTCCAGCACCTGCAACGGCACGGCATCCCCGCCCAGGCCGAGGAAACCTTGCAGGGTGATCTGCGTATTTCGGACGTGCTGCTCTCCCGCGCCGCCGACCTCGCAGTGGACCTGCTCGTCGCCGGCGGCTACCACCATTCGCAGCTGCGCGAAGCGCTGGTTGGCGGCGTCAGCCGCGAGCTCCTCGACCACATCACCGTTCCGGTGCTGATGTCTCACTAGCGCCGCGGCTGCCAGTGCAGTCGCCTTGCCGGTCGCGCCGCAGCGGCATATCGTGACCTAAATGAACGGAAAGGAACCGACATGCCGCTGCCGCAAGACATCAGACCCGCCTTTCAGAATATCCAGGATACGCTCGTGCGCTCCGAGGCGCCGTGGATCCAGCAGACGCCGCTGTCCTCTGTAAAGGTTCTGTGGGTCGGCCATGAAACCGGGACCTGGGCCTCGTTGCATCATTGGAAAAAGGGCTATGTTGCGCCGCCCCACAAACATCTTGCGGGCGCTCACGCCTTTATCATCTCGGGCAAGCTTCAGGTCAGAAGCGGCGTCTTGAATGCGGGCGACTATGTATACGAGCCCTCGGGCATTCTGCACGACGCGACGACTGCCCTCGAAGACACGACCTATCTCTTCATCTGCAATGGTGCGGTGTTGTTCTTTGACGAGAACGGCTTTACGCGCTACACGAACTGGGAGGTGATGGAGAAGCTGCGTTCGCAAGGAGCAGCGGCGGAGGTACAGGCGCAAGCTGCGGAATAACGTCGATGAGGGCTGTCGTCTGCGAGGCGTTCGGCGGGCCGGAGGTATTGGCATTGCGTGAGGTGCCCGACCCGCCGCCGCCCGGGCAAGGAGAGCTGCAGGTTCGAATCCAGGCGCGCGGGGTCCAGTATGTCGACGTGCTCATGCTGGCCGGCAAATACCAGTTCCGACCAGAGCCGCCCTTCATCCCGGGCAGCGAAGGGGCGGGTGAGGTCGTCGCCATCGGGCCCGGCGTGACCGGCTTCAAACCCGGCGATCGAGTAATGAGCCGACATCGGCTCGGCGGTTTCGCGCAGTTGGGTAACGCGAAGGCCGAGGATTGCGACCTGATCCCCTCCGCGATGAGCCTGGAACAGGCGGCAGTTTTCCGCAACGTCTATCACACGGCCCTTCATGCGTTGCTGCAGCGCGGCCGGCTCAAGGCAGGCGAGTGGGTCCTGATCCATGGCGCGGCCGGCGGCATCGGCCTTCCCGCTATCCAGATCGCCAAGCTCTACGGTGCCAATGTCATCGCTAGCGCCAGCACCGAGGAGAAACGCGCGGTCTGCCTCGAAGAGGGCGCGGATCACGCGATCGACTATCAGGCCGGCTTCCGCGACAAGGTGATGGAGCTGACCGGCGGCCGCGGCGTCGACATCATTTACGACCCGGTCAACGGCCCGACATTTGAAGAGTCGTTGCGCTGCCTCGCTTGGGGCGGGCGCATCCTGATCCTCGGGTTTCTCGGCGGCGCGCCGGCGCCGGCTCGTACCAACTATCTACTGATCAAGGGGATCGAGGCGATCGGGGTGCGGATCGGCGGGCTCAACGAAGCCCATCCCGAGGTCGCCGCCGCCAACATCAAGACGCTGGTCGAGCTCGCCGGACAAGGTAAGCTCAAGCCCCACATCTGGCGCCGCTTTCCGCTGGAATCGGCGGCGGACGCGATACAAGCCCTGATCGACCGCAAGGTCATCGGCAAGGCTGTGCTGGTCGGCTGAATGTGGGAAAGAGGCGCGCTGCAGCAGGATCGTGCGTCCTTCGAGACGGCCGCTTTGCGGCCTCCTCAGCATGACGAGTCGATGATGGCATTAAGGAAAATGGTCATCCTGAGAGCCTGCAAAGCGGGCGTCTCGAAGGACGCAAGGCATCGATCCCAGCATTTGGCTAACCGAGAGAACAATGAAGATCACCGATGTCACCCTCACACTGTTCGCCTGGGAAAGCATCCCCTCGACAATTTACGGCCACCACACGGCGCGGCCGACCGGCAAGAGCGATCTCGGCCTGCTCGCCGTCGCGACGGACCAAGGCGTCACCGGGCACGCCTTTCTCGGCACCTCTTCCAACCCGGCGAGCCTCGACGGGCCGGGCCTGATCCGCTTTCTGAAACCGCTCCTGATCG
>VAZT01000350.1 GCA_005884825.1 Alphaproteobacteria bacterium | reverse complement strand
CGCGCCGAACCCGCCCGCCATGCCGGAGGCGATGCGCCGCATGTTGTCCTCGATCAGGCGCAAGGTTTCGGCGGCGAAGGCGCGTGCGGTGCCGCGGATGAAGGCCTGCTCCGGGATCACATTATAGGCGTCTCCGGCGTGGATCTGCGTAACGCTGAGGACTGCCGTGTCGAGCGGCCTCACATTGCGCGCGACGATGGTCTGCAACGCCGTCGTGATGTGGCTGGCGACAATGACCGGATCGATACCGGCCTCGGGGCGGGCGCCGTGCGCGCCGCGGCCGGTGACGGTTATATCGAAGTAGCCGCCGCCCGCCATCATCGGGCCGCTGCGGATCTGAAACTTGCCGATCGCGAGCCCCGGCCGGTTGTGCATGCCAAAGATCGCGTCGCACGGAAAGCGCTCGAACAGCCCGTCCTTGACCATCGCCTCGCCGCCGCCGAGCCCCTCTTCGGCAGGTTGGAAGATCAGGTTGACTGTGCCGTCGAAATTGCGGGTCTCCGCGAGATACCGGGCCGCGCCGAGCAGCATGGCGGTGTGCCCGTCATGGCCGCAGGCGTGCATGCGACCCTGATGGCGCGAGCGGTAGGTGAGATTGGTGGCTTCCTCGATCGGCAGCGCATCCATGTCGGCACGCAATCCGATCGAGCGCGATGACGTGCCGGCGCGCAGACGGCCAACGACCCCTGTCCGGCCGATCCCACGAAAGACCTCGTAGCCGAACTCTCCGAGCTTGTTTGCAACGAGATCGGAGGTCCGCTGCTCCTCGAACCCGAGTTCGGGATGCGCGTGGATATCCCGCCGCCAACTCGTCAGATCATCGTGGAATTCCGCAATGCGCTCAACGATCCCCATCGCCGTTCTCCCTTATCGGGTATCTGGATGCCTGAAACAGTCTCACCGAGTATTCCGCGCTCTGCAACCGCGGTCGAAGGCGGCAACTCGTGTGCCACAGCACCTCCACTCTGCCAGCCTATTGCCGGCCGGCCGATCCCCGCGTGAGAGCCAATCGCCATAAATAAACCTGCACGCTGGGTTTCGCCCGGGCCACACTTTACGAGCAAAACCGTGATGCCACGTTTTTGACGGGTATGGTGCTATTTTTAATCACCGCGGACGAAGTGTTAACGTCAAAGTAAAATTCTCATTTCCTGAAGCATATCTCTGGTAATTCGATGGACACAGCCTGTGTGGCCTCAACACCGCAGCCAACTCCTAACGTCTCAGAAAAAAGAATGGTAGGGTTGACAGCCCCGTTTTAGCCTGCTTAGCCTCGCATGTTCCTACCTGTCCTGCCCGGTTTGTCGGGGACAATCCGGGAAGACACCGATCTGCACTTCCTCGTTCATCCAATGCGATTGGCATGGCGGCGGGATCGCTATTGCCCGCAGGCGGGGAGTGCCCAGCAAAGGGGGGCAAAGCAATGGCAATGCGCCAAACGATCGGCCTTTCGCTCGCGTGTCTTATGATCTCGACCGGCACAATCGCCAAGACGCCGGGCAAAAACTCATCGCCGCATCCCGGCCAGCTGCAGGGGAAACATGTCAGAGCCGGAATATGGCCCGGCACAGCCCGGTTCCCGTCCTGCGGCGCGGATGCTCCCGCGCGCTCGCGCCACGCCGACTCCGATTCCGCCGAATCGGCCGAAGGTCCAGCAGATGCCTATCTGGGCCCCGTGCATACGACCGGAAAAAGCGAGATTGGCAGAGCGGCTTGGTACAATTGGGTGGGGTCCCGTACCGCTAGCGGCGAGATTCTCGATTGGATCACCCCAACGGCTGCCCATCGTTCGCTACCGCTTGCTTCCTACGCAAAAGTCACAAACCTCGACACCGGCCGTGCTGTGGTCGTCAAGATCAACGACCGGGGTCCCTATCGGCGGCGTTTCATTATCGATCTTTCGCCCCGTGCCGCCCAAGAGATCGGTGTCGTTCGCAGCGGCATCGCGGCCGTCAGCGTCGAACCCATTGCGAGTGGGCGAGCGCCGAACGGGGGGACTGCTCCAGCCTCCGAGACGCATGTTGCGCGCGCCGATGCCGAGGCAATCCCTTACACTCAACCGGCATGGGTCGATCCGCGGCTCGATCGGCCCGTGTCGAAGGATGAGGCCGCCCCAACCACCGAGGCGCACGTCGCGCGCGCCGATTCGGGGGCGATCCCTTACAATCAACCGGCATGGGTCGATTCGCGGCTCGAGCAGCAGTGAAACGAGGTCGATCCGGGCCGAGCGGCGGAATAACGGCGCGGGCGCGATCCTACGCCCCCGGGTTACGGCCGAAATAGGCGATGTCTTCGGGGCGCGGTTTCCAGTCGGAGTTGCTCGGCCATTCTTTTGTGCGGCCGGACATCTCGTCCCCGTAGCGCACACGGAACAGCAGGGTGCGCTGCGGACCGTTGGCGTATTCGTGCAGTTCGCCCCGCGGATGAACGACGAAGCTCCCTGGTCCGATCTCGATAGTTTCGGTCGGGGTCCGCATCCTGCCTCCGCCCTCGAAGCAAAAGTAGATCTCGGTCGCGTTGGGGTGGCAGTGATAGGGGCTCGTCTGACCCGGCTCCCAGCAGGCAATCGTGACGTCGCCTTCGCCGATCCTGCCGAGCACTCTTTCCATGTGTTTCTTGGGGTCGAACGCCTGCTCGGCCCTCAGATTGAACACGTGCATTTGCCCCTCCTTGGATCGTACTCTAG
>VAZT01000349.1 GCA_005884825.1 Alphaproteobacteria bacterium | reverse complement strand
GGATCGTCGAATGCGAGCGAAACCCGATCGCCTGCCTTGAGCTGCTGGGCGGGGTCCGCCAGCGTCACGAGGGAATGGCTCGCGATCTTGAGGTGAACGTGATTCTGATCACCGAGGTGCTCCACCCAATGCACTTGGGCGACCGGTCCCGGACCATCCGCTGAGCAGATCATCCGGATGTGCTCGGTGCGCAAGCCCACCGTCCGTGCGTTCGGCGGCATGGCGCCTCCGGCCAGAAGCTCGGCGGGAACGAGGTTAATGGCGGGGGCGCCGAGCCGGCTCGCCACATAGGCATTGTCGGGCCGCTCATAGATCTCCCTGGGTGTGCCGAGCTGGATGAGGACCCCCTCATTCATGACGCCGATCCGGTCCGCCATGGTCATGGCCTCGATCTGGTCGTGGGTCACATAAAGGATCGTCGTCCCCAATTCGCGCTGGATGCGCTTCAGCTCGAGACGAAGTTCCGCACGAAGCTTGGCGTCAAGCGAGGACAACGGCTCGTCCATCAGATAGACAGCGGGTTCGCGAACCAGCGCCCTGCCGATCGCGACGCGCTGCATTTCGCCGCCTGAAAGCGCGGTGGCCCGGTTGCCGAGCTTCTGCTCGACATGCAGCAGCTCCGCCACCTGGTGAATCCGACGCCGCACCAATTGCTCGTCCATGCGCCGCGCCGGAGACCGCAACGGAAAAGCCAGATTGTCGTAGACCGTCAAATGCGGATACAGCGAGTATTGCTGGAACACGAACGCGACGTCGCGCTCGGCCGGCACCGCTTCCGTGACGATGCGGCCCTGGATCAGCACATTGCCCCGGTCGGGCCGCTCGAGGCCCGCGATCAGACGCAGCGTCGTGGTCTTTCCCGCGCCGGTAGGCCCTAGCAGCACGACAAACTCGCCGTTGGCGATCGACAGCGACAGGTTGCGGACGGCGTCGACGGCGCCGAAGCTCTTGCTCACATCCACCAGCGCGACCTCAGCCATGCTGCCCTCCCGCGTAGAGCGCCGATTGCAGCGCCTGTCCGCTCACCGCGTCGAACAAGGAGAGACGGTCGGGCCGCAGGGCAAGCCCGACGGACTCGCCGATATGGACCGCCTTGCCCGATGGCAGCCTCGCCTTGATCTGGCCGCTTGCCGTCGTCACCGTCACGATCTGCGTCGTACCAAGATACTCGGCGCCGATCACCTGGCCGCGCAGGCGGGAGGCATCCGCGAACGAGACATTCTCCGGCCTCACGCCAAGCGCAAATTTTCCTTCGGGACGGTCCTCGAGCATTTCCGGCATCTCCACCGGGACGCCGTCGACCGCGATGCTGCGATCGCCGCGACGCGGCGAGGCCCGCAGGCCAAGGAAGCTCATCGACGGCGCGCCGATGAAGTCGGCCACGAACATCGTGCGCGGACGATCGTAGATCTCCTGCGGCGTGCCGGTCTGCTCGACGCGGCCCTGATTCATGATGGCGATGCGGTCCGCCATCGCCATCGCCTCGAGCTGGTCGTGGGTGATGTAGACGGTGGTCGCGTCGATGCGGCTGTGCAACTCGCGCAGCTCGCCGCACATCAGGTGACGAAACTCGGAATCCAGCGCCCCCAGGGGCTCGTCCATCAGAAAGGCCTTGGGCCGGCGCACGATGGCCCGGCCGAGCGCGACGCGCTGCCGGTCGCCGCCGGAGAGGCCGCCGACCCGGCGCTCCAGCAGATGGTCGATCCGCAGCAACCGTGCGGTCTCCCCGACGTTGCGCCTGATCTCGGCGCGCGGGTAATTCTGGCACTTGAGCGGGAAGCCGATGTTCTGGCGCACATTCATGTGCGGATAGAGCGCAAACATCTGGAACACAAAGGCGATGTCCCGCGCCGAGGCCGGCAGAGCGGTCACGTCTTCGCCATCGAGCAATATGCGTCCGGAGGTCGGCAGTTCTAGTCCCGCCGTCATGCGCAGGGTCGTGGTCTTGCCACATCCGGAAGGACCGAGGATGACGAAGAATGCGCCGTGATCAACCGTCAGGTCCACGCCATTGACCGCAGTGAACGAACCGAATGCCTTGGCAACGTTCTCGAGCCTGATTTCAGCCATGGCGCTACTCCGGAAAATGGCTGACGATCACAAATCCCAACGTGCCGCAGAGGATCGTGACAAAGGAATAACTGTACAGCAGCAGGGAAAGCGGCTGCATCAGCATGATGACGCCAAGACCGATCAGGATCATCGCAAGGGCTTCGCACGGCCCGCGGCGGAGCCACAGCGGCAATCTTGATGCACGCTTCGCCGTTGTCCCGGTCATTTGCGCACCGCGCCAAAGGTGATGCCGCGGAGCAGATGCCGCCGCAACAGGATCGTAAAGAGGAGGATCGGAATGAAGAACAGGGTCGTTGCCGCCGCGACCGCCGGCCAGTCCTGACCGCCCTCGCCGATGATGAACGGAATGAACGGCGGCATGGTTTGCGCCTCGCCACTGGTGAGCAGGACCGCAAAGGCGTATTCGTTCCAGGCGAAGATCAGGCAGAAGATGGCGGTCGCCGCAATGCCGGTGGTGGCCTGCGGCAACACGACCTTGAAGAAGGCCCGTAGCCGCGAGTAGCCGTCGACCATCGCGGCCTCTTCATATTCGCGCGGGATTTCGTCCATGAATCCTTTCAGCAGCCACACCGCCAGCGACACGTTCACCGCGGTGTAGAGCAGGATCATGCCGAGCTTGGTGTCAGTCAGCCCGAGGTTGCGGAACATCAGGTAGATCGGCACTGCCACCGCGATCGGCGGCATCATCCGCGTCGACAGGATGAAGAACAGGAGATCGTCGGCGAGCGGCACGCGAAAACGCGAGAACGCGTAGGCGGCGATGGTGCCGAAGCAGACCGCAAGGAACGTCGAGCCGAAAGCGATGATCATCGAATTGGCGAAGCGCGGCACCACTTTCGACGGCCCGCCGATCACCATGTTGCGGGAGCGCACCAGACGCTCGTACCAGGTCTGCGGCGGCGGCAGGCTTTCCAAGAATTCCGGCGTCTGCCGCGAGCGCGTCGTGAACAGGTTGACGTAGCCCTCGACCGAAGGTTCGAACAGGATTTTCGGCGGATAGGCGATCGAGTCCGGCGGCGTCTTGAACCCGGTGAGGAAGATCCACACCAGCGGCAGGATGGTGACGAGGGCGTAGATCACGACGACGAACGAGGCGATGCGCTTCGACCGTGCAGTCGGTT
>VAZT01000348.1 GCA_005884825.1 Alphaproteobacteria bacterium | reverse complement strand
ATGAGGATCGCGGTGCCCTCCCGTTCGGCTGGGATCGGCTTGGTTCCGGCGTATGGTGCGACCATCCGGGACGAGGGGCACTGGGAGCACGCTAGTGGGCAGGCCGATACACATCATGAGCCGAGAGCTCGCGTTAGTAGCTGGCCGCCCCTGCGACCTACCCGGTTGCGCTGCGAGCGCGGATCCGTAGTTGTCGTGTTGCCCACTGCTCCCAAGCAATCCAAGGAGAGGAGCAGACGATGCGACGTGTGATTGGCATGGACATTCATCGAACGTTTGCGGAGGTGGTGTTCTGGGAGGATGGGAAGTTGCGTCCGGCGGGGCGCGTGAGCATGACCCGCTCGGGGCTGGAGGGTTTCGGCCGTAGCCTTGGCAAGGAGGACGAAGTCGTCATTGAGGCTACTGGCAACGCAATGGCCGTCGTCCGCGTGCTTTCGCCGTATGTGGCCCGCGTGATCGTGGCCAATCCGCTGCAGGTCAAGGCGATCGCGCATGCGCACGTCAAGACGGACAAGATCGATGCCGGTGTGCTGGCATCGCTGCGGGCAGCCAATTTCCTGCCGGAAGTCTGGTTGCCGGATCCGGATACCGAGCGCCGGCGCCGATTGGTGGCACGCCGCAACCAGGTTGTCCGGCACCGGACGCGGATCAAGAACGAGGTGCACGCGATCCTGCACGCCCATCTGATCCCGCCGTGCCCGCATGCCGACCTGTTCGGACGGCTGGGCCAGATCTGGCTGGCGCAACAGCTCATACCCGATGACGAGGGCGCCGCCATCGAGCGGCACCTGCGCGAGCTCGATCGGCTGAGCGAGGATCTGGGGGTTCTCGACACGCAGATCGCACAGGCAGGAAATGATGATCCGGCGGTCAAGCGGCTGCTCACGATCACGGGCGTCAATCTGATCGTCGCCGCCGGTCTCGTGGCGGCAATCGGCGATGTGCGCCGCTTCACCAGTCCGCAGCAGCTGGTCAGCTATGTCGGCCTGAACCCGCGGGTGCGGCAATCCGGTCTCGGGGTTGCCCAGCATGGTCGCATCAGCAAGCGAGGGCGTTCTCATGCCCGTGCCATGCTGGTCGAGGCAGCTTGGGCTGCGGCCAAAGCGCCAGGCCCGCTGCGCGCCTTCTTTTTGCGCATCCGCGCCCGTCGCGGCCATCAGATCGCGGCGGTCGCCGTGGCCCGCAAGCTGGCCGTCCTGTGCTGGCATCTGCTGACCAAGAGCGCCGACTATCAGTGGGCACGCCCGGCGCTGGTCGCCAGCAAGTTGCGCGCCATGGAGCTGCAAGCCGGGCAACCGGCCAGGAAAGGCAACAAACGTGGCCCTGCTTACGCTTACAATGTCAAAGCGCTGCGTGATCGGGAGATCGAGCTGGCCCGTCATGCCGAACAAGCCTACGAACGGTTCGTCAGCCAATGGCAGCGCCGCGGCACAGCGAAGCAGCGCACGGGCGCCGCAAATGAGGAGCGACGCTAAAGGCTGCGCGGCAAGGCCTTCATCCTCCAACCTTGCTCTTCGCCTCGCGGTCGCCCGTGCAAGATGACGATACCACAGCGCATACCAAATGCGTCTCGAACCGGGCATTGCGCGATTCCAGCGGCTGTGGCTTTTGAACAGGGCAGCCCGCCGAGCGCCACGGCTGATTGTCGCTGCTGGGATGCGGCTTTGTAAACGCTGGCCTGCGGCCACCGCCTTCGGCGGCTGTCGGCATTGACAAAGCCGCATCCCAGCAGCCCTCTTGGCCACCGTGCCTTCGACGGACAGAAGGGCTGCCGAGCCCTCTCGAGAGCACGACTAGTTCCCACTTGCGCTAGCGAGCCAGCCGAAAAAGGCTTGTCGATCTCATCCGTGGTGCGCGCGCTCTTCCATTGGCTGGGTGGTAGCCGGGTGAAGGTGAAGAGCCGATCACCGGCTTCCTCGAGGCTGTCGGCTACCGCTTTGCATTTGAGCCGCCATTTGCGAAAGAAGGCCCGGCGGCGCTGTTCGATCTCGCCAGGCGAGGCGGCGTAAATCATGTCGTTGTAGTCGGCCGAGACCTCGTCGCGCAGCCGCTGGGGCGCGTGGGCGAGCAGGTTTCGATGCTTGTGGACGGTGCAGCGTTGGGTCGGCACATCGCCCCACAGCGCGCTCAGCGCCTGCTCCAGCCCAGTCCCGCCATCGACAATCAGGAACTCCGGCTTGCGCAGCTCGCGCTTGACGAGGTCGTCGAGGACGGCGCGCCAAGCCTGACTGGTCTCGCCACCCATATTCTTGACCGCCAGCAGCACCTTCTGGCCGTCCTCGCGCACGCCGAGCACGACCAGCAGCACAATCGAGGTGGCCTTGCGGTCGAGCCTGACCCGCACCACCGTGCCGTCGAGGATCAAGCGGACGATCGGTTCCTCGGCGAGCGAGCGGGCATTCCAGGCATCCCAATCGGCCTTCACCTTTCGCCACACCCGGCTCACCGTATCTTTGCTGACCGCACCGCCAAACACCGCGGCGAGCGCCCGGCGTACCCGACGGGTGTTGGTGCCGGCAAGATAGGCGCCGGCAATCAGCGAATCGGCCTGCTTGGTGCGCCGCTGGTAAGCCCGCAGCGCCTTGCTCTTCCATTCCGTGGTCTTGCCCTCCGCGGTGTCGAGCCGCGCCCGCGGCACTGCGATCTCCACCCGGCCAAAGGTCCCCAGCAACGAGCGCGATCGGTGACCGTGCCGGTGGCCGGCGACGCCGCCCGCGCCATCATTCTTTGGATCCGCCTTGGGCCGGCGAGCATAGCGCGGCCGTGACAGCACCGCCTCGAGCTCACTCTCGATCATTGTCTGGATGAACTCGCGCACCCGGTCGCGCAAACCGGCCTCGATCGGATCAAACCACTCATCGAGAAAACCGGCCGCAATCTCGGCGTCCGAACCC